>JAAYWX010000220.1 GCA_012516225.1 Clostridiales bacterium | reverse complement strand
CTCTAACTCCCCGCGGAATAATAAATGACGATACCACCGAAGTTGGAAGTGTTCACCTCGGTCTTTTCTATACGCTTGAAGCCGATGGCGAAGTAACAGTCCGCGAAACGGAAAAACTCGAAGGCTTTTGGGCAAAGCGTTCGGAACTGGATCAGCTTTCCGGTCAAATGGAAACATGGTCTCAGTTTGTTGTCCCTTTGCTTTGCCGAAAATAAATTTTTACCTGAAATAACATAAGCAATTAACAAAAATTGGATTTCCGAATAAAGAAAGAGCAAAATGCAGATACTCTCACTGAGGTGAGATTGCATGAACGTTTTTGCAAAGCAGCCCGAAATGCCTCTCGGGCTTGGGATGGCGCTTATGAAAAATCCCGACGCGCTGAGAAATTACTCGAAAATGACTTATGAGCAAAAACAGGCAATTATTGAACATACTCACAGTATAAGTTCAAAAGCCGATATGGAAGCTTATGTCCGTACACTTGCCATGCAATAAATAAAAACGGAGCGTCTAAAGGCGCTCCGTTTTTATTTCCGACTTATCTCTTGCCCTTGTCGTAAATCTCACCCAAAGCTCGCGGCGCACGGTTCGAAGATGAGAAAAACATCAGCAGTAAAAGTGTAAGCACATAGGGAAGAATCATTATTATATCCGAAAAAGTACTTGCAAGCCCTAAAGACTGTGCAATCTTGTATCCTGCTGCACGGGCGAATCCGAAAAACAGGCAGGCTCCAAGAGTGGGTCCTATTTTCCAGTTTCCGAATATCATTGCCGCTATGGCGAGGAAGCCGTACCCTGAGTAAATGTTCGGTGAAAAGCTTGCTGAAATCGAATATGCGAAACATATTCCACCGAGTCCCGAAAGCGCTCCGGAAATTATGACTGCAGAAAATCTTATCTTTGACACATCTATTCCGGCAGCATCCACCGCATGCGGATTGTCGCCGCAGGCGCGCAGCCTCAGCCCAAAGCGGCTTCTGTAAAGCACATATGAAGCTATAAGGGCGATTAGTATTATAATCGGCTCATAAAGATATACATCTGTAAAAATTGCGCCGAGAACAGGTATCTTCGATATTCCGGGGACAGTAAATTTTTCGCATATCCCCAAAACGAATTTGTTTGTGGGCTTTCCAAAAATCACTGAATTGATCTGGCTTGTGAAAAAAGCAGTCAGCGCGACGGAAAGAATGTTTATAACGACGCCGCTTATAACCTGATTTGCCTTAAACTGTATGCACAAAAAGGCATGTATAGACGCAAAAAGCGCAGCGCCTATTATCGAAAACAGAACTGCCACAAAAAACATAGGCAGCTCAATCCCGGAGATGTCGCCGTGCGAAAAGGCCATAACCATGGCTGCGCCCAAAAATGCGCCGAATCCCTGAAAGCCTTCCAGCGCAAGATTGGTTATGCCGCTTCTTTCGCTGTATATTCCGCCTATGGCTATAATAAAGAGCGGAAGGGCAAAGGCAAGTCCTTCAATAATAATCGTATTCATGCCTTCTGCCTCCCTTCATTTTCCGCACCGCTTTCCATGCGGGCTTCATCCGAGATTCTGTCATTTGCCAAAGCAAGTCTATGCTTTATATAGGCTCCACAGGCCGAAAACAATAGTATAAGCCCTGTTATCACCTGCGATATTTCCTGGGGAATATTCATTATGGAGCTCATATAGTTGCTGCCTTTTGAAATTATGGTTATAAGCAGTGAAGAGAACAGTATCCCTATAGGGTGAGAGTTGCCGAGTAAACACACGGCTATGGAGTCGAAACCTACGGACGACAAAACGCGCGGCTGTATACTTGAGTAATAGCCAAGATAGAACGTTACTCCCGCAAGTCCGGCAAAAGCTCCGGAAATCGCCATTGACGTAACCATACATTTTCCGACCTTAATCCCAGCATATTTTGCCGCCTTTCTGTTAAGCCCGACCACCTTAAGATGGTAGCCAAGACGCGTCCTGTTAAGCAAAAACAGTACAAAAAACGCCGCAGGTATCGTAAGGATAAATCCGAGAGGGATATCCATCTTCAATCCGAACGCCTCTATGTCAGTCAGCGTAAGTCTCGCCGTAGCGCTAACGGGCTGTGATTGGCGGGAAACAGGATTGATATAATATGAATTTATGAAAAAACTGACTATATACTGTATGATATAGTTT
>JAAYWX010000490.1 GCA_012516225.1 Clostridiales bacterium | reverse complement strand
TTATTTCAAATATATAATTTAACTGTGCCCGTCCTTTATTATGCATTAAAACATATAAGGAACGGGCGGCAGATAATTATTTCAAAGTAAATTCAATACTATATTTTTTAGAAATGTGTAAGCACAGTCCTACTAATAATCTCATCCTGAACATCTTTGCAGAGTTCTACAAAGAATGCACTATAACCAGCTACACGAACAATTAAATCACGATATTTTTCTGGATGCTTTTGTGCTTCAATTAATGTCTCATTATCCAAATAGTTGAACTGCATTTGTCCATTCCCTAAAAGACAAGCAGTACGTATTAATGTAATAAGACCTTCTTCACCTTCTGGTGTGTCCAACAATCCTGACATGAGTTTAAAGTTATGAACCATACCTATATTCATATTGTCACAAGACATTTTGGAAACAGACTTAATGATAGCAGTAGGTCCCTTCACATCTGCCCCTTGTACAGGACTGATACCATCAGATAATGGTGTCCACGCTTTACGCCCATCTGCAGTTGCACCTGTCATTTGACCAAATGGAGTATTGTTTGATATTGACAAAGTACCATGACTTAATGTTGAATATAAAGTTTTGTATTTTCTATGTTCCATTTCTGTAAAGTTAATTAAATCTGCAGCAATTAAATCTGCATAGTCATCATCATTTCCATATTTAGGTGCATTTAAGCAATCTCTTCTAATATCTTCATAACCAACAAAATCAGCTTTTAATGCTTCATTTAATTGTTCAAGGGTGTATTTCTTGTCATCAAATACCAATTTCTTAATAGCTGCCATGGAATCGGTGTATGTTGCCAAACCTGTCCACACAACACCAGGCCCAAAGTTGTACATAGCACCACCAGAAGAAACATCTCTGCCTTTTTCCATACACCCTTCATACATTATAGACATTAAAGGCTTTGGAGCTAATTCTCTATGAACACGTTGAGAAATAACAGTGGCAACATTGGTCCATTTTGTAATATACTTAATTTGTTCTTTTACAGCCCTATCAAAATCTTCATAAGTCTTAAATTGGCTTAAGTCTCCCATATCTGGAGTGACTTGCTTACCATACCATAAAGGTACACCATGATTTAATGTCAATTCAATACATATAGGCCATTGTGTATAAGCTGTAGAAGTCCACTGATACAAACGACCAGCTTTTTGAGGCTCAACACATCCCATCAAACAATAATCTCTAGCATCTTCTATAGAAACACCTTTTGCCAACATCATCTTAATATGTGTATCATCAAAGTGACAAGCTGGAAATCCCATACCAGCACGAACAACATCAACAATTTTCTTTAAATACTTCTTAGGTGATTTGTTGTGAATACGGCAAGCCAAAGATGGTTGATAAACCTTAACATGACGAACAGCATCCATTAACAAATAAGTCAATTCATTTGTTGCATCACGGCCATCACGAGTAACGCCACCAACGCACATATTCACAAATGGTTGATAACCGGCAAAGAATTTAGAACTAGCTTCACTTGTAATCCACATCATTTCAGACATCTTAATTAGCATACATCCAGCAAGTTCAAAAGCTTCATAGTCACTTAAACGACCTGCTTCTTTATCTGCTTTGTAAAATGGATACATATATTGGTCAACACGTCCAATAGACATACCAGTTTGGTTCTCTTCAACTACTAGAAGTGATTCTATAGTCCAAACAGCTTGAATTGCTTCCCAGAAAGTACTTGGCTTATATTTAGGTACTCTTGCATTGATTTTAGAGATCATTTCTAATTCTTTTTTACGTTGAGGATTAGTTTCTTTTGCGGCAAATTCAGCTGCAT
>JAAYWX010000219.1 GCA_012516225.1 Clostridiales bacterium | reverse complement strand
CAATTCTGTCAGATCTGTGCTATTTTTCCTTGAGCCATTGGGGGCAACTCCTTTTTGAATGTTTCCGACATCATTCATTTTACCGGAGCCCCATTGGTTTTTCTATACCCTTCTCAATTGCGAACTTTATTGTACTCTATCACTTATGAATTTGGTTCGATTATAGCATACACCTCAAAATATACCAAATTTTAAACAATGATTTAAAATATAGCCTAAAATTTTTATCGATTGGTTATTGACATATGTCCAAAACTGAGTATAATAATAACTGAAAACGACATATGCCGGAAATTGTGAGGAGGTGAATGTTATGCCGAGAAGAGATGGAACCGGACCGATGGGAGCGGGTCCGATATCGGGAAGCGGGTTAGGATTATGCAAATATGCTGATGATATTAAGTCTGGACAAAAACTTGGTTTAGGCTTAGGATTCGCCTGCAGGTGTGGTTTTGGAAGAGGTTTTGCCTCAAATCAAAGATCTTTTAAAACAAAAAAAGAACTGCTCATGGAACAAAGAAATGTGCTAAAAAACCGGCTGGATATCATTGATAAACAGTTAGGAAATTTGTGAGATCAACAGAAATAACCGGAGTACCCTCCGGTTATTTCTGTTGCCAAGCGAGGTGAAATTATATGCCCAGACCGAGAAAATGGAGAAAAGTTTGCGCCCTCCCGGATAACAAACGCTTTGGACCGCTCGATTCTCCCGCGGATGCGGCAAATGCAGTAAATATGACGGTTGATGAGTATGAAACGATAAGGCTAATAGATTTGGAAGGATTCACGCAAGAAGAATGTGCCAATCAAATGAACATCTCCCGAACAACGGTTCAGGGAATATATGATGAGGCAAGAAGAAAGCTTGCCGAGTCTTTGGTCAATGGAAAGGTGCTCTATATAGAAGGCGGAGAATATCAGCTTTGTGACGGCAGAGGGAGCGGCTGCGGCGGCGGAGGTTGCCGACGGCATAGGTTCGGAAGAGAATTTGAGAAAGAGTCAGAGGATCTCGAAAATTTTTAAGTCCGATTAGAATGGAGGATTCAGATGAAAATAGCAATACCAGTTGATGAACAAAACTTGGAATCAAGCGTATGCCCATCATTTGGGCGTGCACCATATTTTCTTTTTTATAATACGGTAACAAAAGAAAGCTATTATATTGATAACAGTGCCGTTGCCAGCCAGGGCGGAGCGGGAATTAAGGCCGCGCAGGTTATTGCCGACCAAGGCACTAATGTTCTTATTGTCCCGCGCTGTGGCGAAAACGCAGAAGAAGTTTTACGCAAGTCAGAGATTTTTATATATAAATCGATTCAAGGAACAGCGAAGCAGAATATAGATGCTTTTGAAGCAGAACAGCTTGTCCTGTTAAACGATTTTCACTCGGGGCTTCACGACCATGGAAAATAATAACGTAAAAATCGCCGTGTTGAGCGGAAAGGGAGGTACTGGCAAAACGCTGGTATCTGTTAATCTGGCCTCTGTAGCTGGGGAATCTATCTATATTGACTGCGACGTTGAAGAACCAAACGGACATTTGTTTTTTAAACCCACGGCTATCTATCAGGAAGATATTGCGGTTAAAATACCTGTAGTCAATGAAAGTTTGTGCAGCGGATGCCGCAAGTGTGTTGATTTCTGCAAATTTAACGCACTTGCCTTTATAAAGATAAAGAACAAACCATATATTTTTGAAGAGGTATGCCATTCCTGCGGAGGCTGTATGCTGATCTGCCCTGAAAAAGCTATAAGCGAGAGAGAAAGGTATATTGGGAAAGTGCAGAAGGGTGTTTCCGGTAATGTGACCGTCAATAGCGGGATATTGAATACAGGCGAAGAGTCTGGAATACCAATTATAAAAAAGCTCTTGGAAGAAAGCGCTTCATATGAAGATTTTCCCGTTTTTATCGACTGCCCTCCGGGGAGCGCCTGCATGGTTATGGAGAGCATCAAGAATGTGGATTATTGCATACTTGTTGCCGAACCTACAGTGTTTGGTGTTCATAATCTCAGCATGGTCTATGATCTGGTTAAGCTATTTGGTAAGCCGTACGGAGTAGTATTGAATAAGTGTCTTGATGGAGAAAATCCCGCAGAAATATTCTGCATCAGTAAAAATATTCCAATATTAGGACGTATACCGTTTGACCCGGAACTTGGAAAGCTTAATTCTGAGGCTAAAATAGCTGTGAGGGAAAGTGAACGATTTAGAGAGTTATTTTTATCATTGTATAAAACTATAATGAAGGAGGCGCGGCATGAAACAACTGCTGATTCTAAGCGGTAAGGGCGGTACAGGGAAGACAACAATTGCCAGCTCCTTTATTAGGCTTTCAAATGCCAAAGCCTATGCAGATTGTGACGTTGACGCTCCCAACCTTCATCTTATTATGACACAGAATACAGATCCGGAACGCACAGACTATTACGGTATGCCAAAAGCTGAAATAGATGAAGATAAGTGCATTGAATGCAGACTATGCAAAGAAAACTGTCGGTTCGGTGCAATTTCCGGCGAAAAGGGCTTTAAGGTTGAGCCTTTTGCCTGCGAAGGCTGTGGCGTTTGCGAAGCGGTCTGTCCTGCTGGCGCGGTTTCCTTGAAACCTGCTGTCGCTGGGGAACTTATGCTGTATACTGATGACAGCAGAGCATTTTCAACGGCACAGCTGAAAATGGGAAGCGGTACTTCGGGAAAGCTTGTAGCCGAGGTTAAAAAGCAAATGAAAACAGCAGCGAAGCCGGATATTGAGCTGGCTATCATTGACGGCTCTCCTGGTATAGGGTGTCCGGTTATTGCTTCATTGAATGGTGTTAATATGGTTTTAATTGTTGTGGAACCATCTATATCGGGAATAAGCGATATGGAGCGCATTGTTAAAACGGCAGAGAAGTTTCGGATAAAAATCGGCATCTGTATAAATAAGTATGACACCAATCTTGTGAACACTGAGAAAATCGAGGAATTTTGCAAAGAAAAAGGTCTGCAGTTTGTAGGCAGGATACCTTTCGACCCGGAAGCGGTAAAAGCAGTAAATAATGGACAAACCATAGTAGACGTTGACTGCCCTTCCGGTTCTGCAGCAAGAGAGGTTTTCAGTAAAACTATAAATTTGCTCTTTAATGGAAGCGAGAGTCCTGACGCATGATTGTAAAGGTATTATCAGAAAATACAACGTCGTTAGAGAAGCTTGGCAGTGAACACGGCTTAAGCATTTACATTGAAACAGGAACGCATAAAATTCTGTTTGATATGGGTGCAAGCGGCCTTTTTGCCGAAAATGCCGAAAAGTTAGGCGTTGATTTAACAAAGGTTGATCTTGCCGTAATCTCACATGGACACTATGACCACGGCGGCGGTTTGAAAACATTCATTGGTATTAATAGCAGGGCAAAGATCTATTTGCATCAAAAGGCTTTTGAGCGGCATTACGCAAATAGGCCAGGCGGCATAAAGGCATATATAGGACTTGACGAAACGTTGTTGCCAAATGAGCGGTTTGTATTCTGCGGCGACCGATATAAGATTGATACAGAAGTCGAACTGTTTTCAGGGGTCAAGGGTAAAAGGCTTATCCCATCGGGAAATGCGGATCTGTTTATGAAGGTCGGCGATTCTTTTATTCAAGATGACTTTACACATGAGCAAAACCTGGTTATAGGAGAAAATGGCAAAATTTTACTGGTTGCCGGATGTGCCCACAACGGAGTAATTAATATTATCAGTCGTTTCAAAGAAGAAAAAGGCTGTCTGCCCGACTATGTTATAGGCGGGTTCCACCTATATAACAATGGAACAAAGCAAAACGAGGCTCCAGAGATTGTGGATAAGATAGGGAATTTTCTTATGGATACCGGCTCGAAATACTATACCTGCCACTGTACGGTTATTGATTCATATAAACGCTTAAAATCAGTGATGGGTGAAAATATCGACTATATATCCACAGGAACTCAATTAATTATAGCTATGTAAGAAGTCAGAAACAATGAACGAAAACTACAATAAGAGCCGCAACATATGGTTCTATGTCCGCGCGGAAAGAAAAGAGGGAAAAACCGATTCAAAGAAAAGCTTGTCAACGCCGGGCAAAAATGACCCAAAAACGCCGGTTGCACCACGCCGGCCGTATAACCGCCGGTCACTGCCGCCGGTTACCCCTGCGCCGTGACATTCACTGGTGGCGTGGCCTGAACGCCGGACTTCAAACGGTCCTTCAGGCGATAGGTCTGTCCTCGGATAT
>JAAYWX010000218.1 GCA_012516225.1 Clostridiales bacterium | reverse complement strand
CAATTCTGTCAGATCTGTGCTATTTTTCCTTGAGCCATTGGGGGCAACTCCTTTTTGAATGTTTCCGACATCATTCATTTTACCGGAGCCCCATTGGTTTTTCTATACCCTTCTCAATTGCGAACTTTATTGTACTCTATCTTGATACTGCATATATAAATCTAATTTATTATTTACTTATTTACTGGAACAAATTTTAAAATGCAAATGCCCCGTGCACTTCTGCACGGGGCATATACTTTACTGTAAATTTTACAGTCCAAATTTTTTGTTGAACTTTTCAACACGTCCGCTGGTATCGACCAATTTCTGCTTACCGGTATAGAAGGGGTGACATTTAGAGCAAATCTCAACTGTTATGTCCTTCTTAGTAGAACCTGTCTCTATAACCTCTCCACAAGCACACCTGATTGTGGTCTGCTCATACTTGGGATGGATACCTTCCTTCATTATGTTCACCTCTTTCTCGAGAGCTTAGCTTCTTTTAGTTTCTTAAAACGCAAGTTGTATTGTAGCACAGTATAGAAAGTTTTGCAAGCATTTTTTCTTTTTTTATTTCATATAATTACAAAATTATCCTTTACGCCCGATGCCTTAATTATCTTATCCGGCATTTCTTTCCTCAGGAACATTATCCGTTGGCGCTGTTTCAGGTGGTTCCGCTGTGTTTGTATCGGAGCCGCTGGTGCTTTGCGGAGGATTTCCGCTTGGGCTTTCAGAAGGTACGGCACTTGGAGATGCTTCCGTTTTTTCTTCCTTTTCAGAAAATGGCAATATTAAAGTTGCATTGCCGTTCTCGTCATAAACCGCATAGCTTCGCAGCCAGTAGAAGACAAGGATGGCAGCAACAAGCAGGGCAAAAATAACTAAAATTACAATACCTAAGCGGAACCGTGATTTTTTTCTGCCATCATAAATATCTCTCGCCTTTATTGCCATTCAAGCTCCCTCGCAATAATTACATATTTTTAGCTTCTATATCTGAAATCAAATCAACACGTCTTGCGTGCCGTCCACCCTCAAATTCAGTGTTGAGGAAAATATCTACAATTTTCAGAGCAAGTCCGGGGCCTATAACCCTCCCGCCGAGAGCAAGCACATTCGCGTTGTTATGGCGTCGGGTATATTCCGCTGAATAACAGTCTCCGCAGAGCGCTGCGCGCACTCCTTTTATCTTGTTCGCGGCGATTGATATGCCTATGCCCGTACCACATATTACTATCCCCAGCTCACATTCTCCGGAGGCAACTGCCTTTCCCACCAGTTCCCCATAAACCGGGTAGTCACAGCTTTCCTCCGAATATGTGCCAAAATCTTTATATTTTGTACCGTTTTCGTCAAAATGTTTTATTATTTCCTGTTTAAGTGCAAATCCGCCGTGGTCGCTTCCGATTGCGATCATTTGCAATCATTCCTTTCGTTTATCAAATGCCGAACATTCCGCCCATAACTGTGTAAACCTATGGACGTTTAAAATGTTCAGTCGTCTTTAAAGTGCTAAACAGCAATCTTCCCGATGCAGGGATTATATTTTTAAAAATTCCGGCTTTCTCTTTTCAAAAACAGTAATATATTTATATCCTAAGTTCCGCAGAATGTCAAAGCCTTCACGTATTCCCGCACCTGCGTGCTTAGACTTGTGCGAGTCGCTCCCTGCCGTAATTATCTCTCCTCCCATCTCCCTGTAGAGCCTCAGGACATCGACGGTAGGAATAGTACCTCCGACAAGAGGATTACGGAATCCGGAACAGTTAACCTCAATGCCTTTGCCGTTCTCAATAAGTGTTTTCAAAATTTGCCTTATCTCATCCCCGTAAGTATTGAGGCTTATCTCTATATCCTTAAATCCGGCCCTGCGCGTATAGCGAATCGGGTAGCCGATGTGTGCCATAACGTCAAAGCAGTCCACAGACGCAAGTTCCAGCAGTTCTTCCATATATCGCCCGATAAGTTCAAGGCAGACGCTCTTATCATAGTATTTAAGATCATAAAAGTCCGGAGTTCCCTTCAAATTATGAACCGAACCGAGAATAAAATCATACTCTGGCGAGGACGCAATTTCTATCGCCCTTTCAGGGTCATGGTTCCCCTCGCCAAGCTCTATGCCAAGCCGTATATTCATCTCTGCCGGTGCGCCGGACAGCGCCTCTTTATACATTTCCTTCATTTTTTCACGATTGCAGAAACACTCAGGATTGGGTTCCCCATTCTGGCAGTTGTCAATATCTACATGGTCAGTAAAACAAATAATATTTATCCCGTTCCGGTGAGCGGCAAGTGCCATTTCAAGCATGGTGTTGTTTCCATCGCTGGAACAAATGCTGTGCATATGATAATCAATAAGCGGCATTATATTTCTCCTTTTTCTTGAATTTCGCTAAACGTTTTTAAAACGGCCACGCGCCCGGTATCCATGCAAGCAGGTCCGTATAGCTTCTCGGAACAGGAACGCCTGTCAGAACCGGATAAAACGCTATAAAAAGCAGCAGGCAGGCAGCAGTAGCACCATAAACCTTCTTTTTCCACCCTGTATCTCTAAGCCTGAATGAATTGAACACATGGCAGAGAGCCAAAACAAGGAATATAAGGCAGGGAAAATAGTGATATTCAAATGTTATACGCGTAATAAACATCCATGGCACAAGCTGAGCAAAATATCCCAACAGGATAAACATAGCTTTTTCATCTCTGAATCGGACAGTTTTCCATGCCATAGCAAAAATTGCAAGAAGTCCTCCCCAGCATACAAGCGGGTTAAGGAACGCTGCAAACGCCGATTTGATATTATCCGGATAGGAGCGCAGGAAGTATAATATGGGTCTTCCATCCACTATCCACTGGTACCAGCGCGATGAATAAGGGTGTGAAGCTGTTACTCCCGAGTGGTACTTAAACATGGAAATCTGATTGTCAAGGACAATCTTGGCGTAGTCCTTATCAAAATACATGGAAAATCCGGACAGGCCTTCTGCCTTGCCGTAAGGATAATAGCTTGCGTAATAGATTATTCCCGGAATAACTATAAAGAACGCAAAACATTGGAAAATATTCGCTGCAAGCTCTTTTCTGTGCTCTTTTTTGTGGCCGGACAAAACAAGCTCTCTTCCTCTTGCTATGCGGAATAGGATCCAAATTACCGCAAGCCCCGCTCCTCCGTATATTGCTGTCCATTTGGATGCGGCTCCCAACCCGAAACAAAGGCCCGACATAAAAAGTGGCAAAACTTCCTGCCGTTTTTTCATAAAGGGGTCATACCTCGGTGCAGTTATATACCGGTACATGAAAAAGTACATAAGGATTATAAATATGACACCGTAAGTATCTATGGTGGCTATCCGCGTCTGAACAAAATGCATGAAATCAAATGCGAAGATAAGAGTGCCGCAGGCCGATATTGCCGTTGAGCCGAAAAGGTTTTTTATAAAAATATAAAACGGAGGAAGCATAAGGATACCGAACAGAACCCCCATAAAACGCCACCCAAAAGGATTAAGCCCAAAAATCCGTATTCCTACGCTGATTATTAGCTTTCCAAGCGGCGGGTGCGTATTTTCATAGGGTCTGATTCCTCTTATATGCTCGTCTGCCGTGCGGACATGGTAAATTTCATCAAAATATGCGCTGTTCATATATGTTTCTTCATTCGGAACCTTGTCCTGCTCGTCAAATAGCGGTGCGCAGCCCGCATCGTATTTCATTGCAGAAGGCGGAATCGGCCGCCCTGTCCAGTCATAGAGGCACAGCTCACCCATTTCAAGGCAGTTATCCGAAATTATCCGTATAAACTTTACGGGCTTGCTTATATTGTTTAGTTTTGCCTCATGCCATTTGAATATATCAGAATATTTCTGCTCCATCGTGGACTCGTCCGTATAATTCTCTCCGTCCAGAGAGAACTGAAGAAAATAGTTGCCGGTATAAAGCCCCGAATAATACATAACCCGCGATATCGGCGTTTCTTCTGGCAACTCTATAACGGTGTAGCGTCCTTTTTCGGCAAAGCGGCAGAAACTCTCCGGAGCTTTTTTGTCCCCCAAACCCCAGAACGCAATCACTGCATACGCCAAAGTTATAATAACCATTGGCAGAATATCCGTTTTTTCCATCGGAAAACGCCGCCGCGGGTAACTCAATGCGGCTGTTTCCTTTTCAAAAACATCGGCTATCGGATTGCTTTTTGCAAACAATCTGATATATGATGCAAAAAAAGCAAAAACCAGAACTATAGCCGCTATTAAAAACAATATCGGAAAAATATTCATTCTGCTTCACCCGCTTCCGCCATAGTATTTGCCTTTATACGGCATTATACTGCCGTATAAAGGCCATGTCCAACAAAAGTGATTTAAAAAAGCCCGCCGTCTTTCCATGAAAGCAGGCATCTGTAATTCTTTCCTCATCCCATCTTTACGGCAACATCAAGTGCAAGGCCTATCATCTCCGAAAATCCAAGCTGCCTTTCTTCCGGACTCAGCTCTTCAGGCCTATAAATATGGTCAGAAATAGTGCAGAGGCACAGTGCGCGTTTCCCCGCTCTCGCCGCCGTAAGATATAATCCTGCCGCTTCCATTTCTACGGCAAGCACCCCCATTTTTTTCCACTTGTCGAGTATGCTCTTGTCCTCATTATAAAAATTGTCGCTGGAAAGAATGCTGCCAACTTTTATATTAAGCCTTTTCTCCTCGGCACATTCAACCGCAAGGCGTAAAAGCTCAAAGCTTGCTGTTGGTGCAAGAGTCCCGGGTACACCGAATTTGTTAACAAACGACGAATCCGTTCCAGCGGACATTCCGGCAACAATATCCCGAAGTCTAAGTTCGTCCGAAAGTGCGCCTGCGCTGCCTACGCGGATTATATTTTCAACATCATAAAAATTGTAAAGCTCATAACTGTAAATTCCTATTGACGGAATCCCCATGCCACTCGCCATAACGGTTACGGGAATCCCCTGTTTTGTACCGGTATAGCCCTGTACGCCCCTTACATTATTTACAAGCACCGGATTTTCAAGGAAATTCTCTGCTATATATTTTGCCCTCAGCGGGTCGCCCGGCATAAGGACGGTTTTAGCTATCTGACCTTTTTCCGCACTGTTATGAGGTGTTGCCATATTTCTTTCCTCCTTTTAATAGCAATATAAGAAAAAATGTCCTTCCATGAAAGAATACCACGCAATCCGTCGTTATTCAAGCGCAGAACAGCGTTAATGCTCATATTTTGCCCATTAAATATCTTGACCCGTCATCAGAAAAATTATATGTCGGTCAGATTGTCCTATTTTTCTGATGCAACAAACAAAAAATCCCCGTTTTATTTAAACGGGGATTTTTATAACCGGATAATAGCTTTTATTGCATAAGCTTTGATTGATTAATCTTTATGCCGGGGCCCATGGTGGAAGCAGTGACACAGCTTTTAATATATTGTCCTTTTGCCGCTGCCGGCTTTGCCTTGATTATTGCGCTTATAAGAGCGTTAAAGTTGTCGTTAAGCTTCTCCGGCCCAAAGCTGACCTTGCCTATAGGGCAGTGAATAATGTTGGTCTTGTCCAAACGGTATTCAATCTTACCGGCCTTAATTTCCTTGACGGCCTGGGCAATGTTGGGTGTAACGGTGCCGGCCTTCGGAGTCGGCATCAAACCTTTGGGGCCGAGAATTTTACCCAAGCGGCCGACAACGCCCATCATATCTGGAGTGGCTACCACGACATCATAATCAAAGAAGTTTTCATTCTGAATCTTGTCAACCATTTCCTGACCGCCGACATAATCGGCACCTGCATCCAAAGCTTCCTGCTGACGCTCTTCCTTGCAAAAGACGAGAACTTTGCGGGTTTTTCCTGTGCCGTGCGGGAGCACTATGGCACCACGCACCTGCTGATCAGCATGGCGGGAGTCAACACCCAGCTTGACATGCAGTTCCACAGTTTCATCGAACTTTGCTTTTGAAGCCTTAATAACAAGGTCAAAAGCTTCCATAGGATCATAAAGAGCCTGTTTATCTATGAGCTTAGCGCTCTCTTTGTAATTCTTGCCTCTAAACAATTTAGTTTATCCTCCTTGTAATGTGGTGCGTCGGATGGAATTATCCTCCCACGTAAAGGGAACCTCTGCTATGCCTTTGCAACGTTGACGCCCATGCTGCGGCAGGTTCCTGCAACCATGCTCATAGCGGCTTCAATATCGCTGCAGTTGAGATCCGGCATTTTTATTTCCGCTATCTTGCGGAGATCCTCGCGGCTGAGAGTTGCAACCTTGTCGCGCTGAGGAACACCGGAAGCACGCTCAATACCGCAAGCTTTTTTGATAAGAAGCGATGTCGGGGGGGTTTTTGTAATAAATGAGAACGTACGATCGGAATAAACCGTTATAACGACCGGAATCATCATGCCGATGTCGTTTTTAGTACGCTCGTTAAATTCCTTGGTAAACTGTCCTATATTGACGCCGTACTGACCAAGGGCAGGACCTACGGGAGGCGCCGGTGTCGCTTTGCCCGCGGGAACCTGGAATCTGACTATACCAACAACTTTCTGTGCCACTTTCGTGCACCTCCTAATTATTCTGAAACGTATTCGACCTGGTAATAATCCAGATCAACAGGCGTCTCCCTTCCAAACATGGAGACAATGACGCGGACTCTGTTTTTGCCGGTATCCACTTCCTCAACGGTTCCGAAGAACCCGTCAAGCGGTCCGTCTACGACCTTGACGGTATCACCGACTTTAAAGCCCTCAACAACTTCATGGCGCTCAACGCCAAGCTCATAAATTTCCTGCTCAGAAAGCGGAATCGCTTTGCCATCGCTTCCTACAAAACCGGTAACGCCGCGCACATTGCGGACAAGATGCCAGCTCTCATCGGTCATGATCATCTTAACAAAAACATATCCCGGATAAACTTTCCGCTCGGCGGTTTTTTCGCCGGAATCGGTAATTTCCGTAACGGTTTCCATTGGGATATTTACCTCTAAAATGAGATCCTGCATCCTGCGATTTTCGGCAGCCTTCAGAATAGCTGCCGCGACAGCGTTTTCATAGCCGGAATATGTGTGGACAACATACCATAATGCTTCTTCTGCCATGGCACTAACCTACTAAAGATATAAGCGCTTCAACTCCGAGTTTAGCAAGAGAGTCAAAGCCCCAGAGGACTATTGCGGAAGCGAACGTAACAACAAGCGCTACAACCGTATTGTTTACAGTCTGTTCCTTTGTCGGCCATACAACTTTCTTAAGCTCGCTTTTCAGTTCACGAAACCACTGCGAAAAGCGCTCAGACACGCTTTTCTTTTCGCTGTTGTTCGGTTTTTTAACTGCTTCTGTAGTCTTCTTAAGCGCGTTATCCTTTGCTTTAGACATTTGAGCACATCCTTTCTTAAAAAACCTACTTTGTTTCCGAATGCGTTGTATGCTTGCGGCAGAAAGGACAATACTTGCTCATTTCAAGACGGTCTGGCGTATTCTTCTTGTTCTTGAAAGTATTATAGTTCCTTTGCTTGCATTCATTGCATCTCAGAGTAACTTTTACTCGCATATCGGCACCTCCTTGTTTTATTTGGCGTTTCAGCCACGCTGCCTCCCTGACCGGAACGGAATTATACGCTGCAAAAATTTCGCGCATAAAAACAAAACCTCTCCGCCGACAGGTAATTTGTATTGTAACACAGCTTTCTCTCAAGGTCAACATTTTTCTTCATAATATTTATTATAAAATTGTATTCTGCCCGCCGCATTTCCACATCACAATAAAAAATCGTTATTTTGTGGCATAACAAATATTATTCCCTTATAAAATCGGTCATACTTACAATAATTGTTTGCATATTGCTTTTACTCTTTTTAACATGCTATACTAATTTAAAAAACCGGAGGCGAAAGGCTTGACGGCTGAGGAAGCAATTAGTTTTATACATGAAAAAGTCTGGCAGGGTTCAAAGCCCGGGCTTTCCAGGACCAGGGAACTTCTTTCAAAAATGGGAACCCCCCAAAAGAAGCTTCGTTTTGTGCACATAGCCGGTACAAATGGGAAAGGCTCCACCTCCGCCATGATTTCCAGCATTTTGACAAGCGCCGGACTTAGAACCGGGCTTTATACCTCTCCTTATATAT
>JAAYWX010000217.1 GCA_012516225.1 Clostridiales bacterium | reverse complement strand
CTTTAAGGCGCTCAAAAATTTCCGGATTTGTCACTGGGATGAGCTTAAGCAGAACTACATCACTGCACAAGCTGCACTTAAGCTCGCACTGTCTTCCTCGAGGTGCAACCCTATCGTTAAGAAGGCGGACTCCATCTGCAAAAAACTCTCCCTCATTTAAGAAATTCACACTTTCAAAGGCATCAAAGCCCATTGTTCGGACTTTTACAGCTCTGCATCCCCGAATGAGTTTATGGTTAAATGCAATGGTTACCCCCTCGACATTATGGTCAATTGCTGCAAGCGCTGTCGCAAGATTGCTCTGAGCATCGGAAAGCGGGGATTCTATCGGTATCTGAGACCCGGTGAACACAACTGGTTTGTCCAGATTCTGAAGCATAAAGGTCAGCATTGACGCCGTATATGCCATCGTATCCGTACCATGAGTAATGACAATTCCGTCATAATCAGGCAGCGCCTCATATACGCTCCTTGCAATGATCTGCCATTCTTCCGGCTGTATGTTTGAACTGTCAAGGTTTAGAATCGCTCTGTATGTTATATCGTAATATCTGCCGAATTTTTCAAGCGCCCCCATAAGCTCCGCAGGTGCGGTCTGCGGAACCATCCCGTCTGCTCCGGCATGCGAGGAGATTGTCCCTCCTGTGGCAAGAATCAAAACTTTTTTCATTTTCCTGTCTCCGTTTTCTGTTTATCTATATGTTTGGCTGTTCCGCGCAGGGCAGGCAAAGTATCCTGCTCCGGCTGTTAAAGCCGGTTTTTTAAATTTTTTTAATTTTCTTTTTTATACCTTCTTTAAATTTTGCTCTTGATCTGATATAATAAGCCCCAAAATGTCTAAATGATAATTATATAGTCATAAATTAGATTTTAATAACTATTAAGTAATTTGTTGTAAAACGGATTGCGTCACAAATCAGGATGATATCCAGCATTTTGCGCATTATACCATATTCTCAATGCTGTTTCAATGGATACGCTTTGTCTTTAAACTGCTGATGCGCGTTGAAATTACCTGAAATTTCTATGCTTTTTGAACATGTTAATTTTTTAATTATGTTGTAACCGGCTTTTCCTCGTAGAATATATTAATTGAAATTGAAAAGATGAGCATTTAGAATTCTGCATTTCTCATACTCAGCCCGGCAATGTTTTATTATAAAGTCCGCGGAAAATTACAGATGTAATTCTGCAGTTTCCCGCAGAAAATAAAGAGAGAGGAAAAAGATAAATAAAAATTTTTAATTTTTAAATCGGGGTGTGTAGGTATGGACAAAAAGATCATTGAGGAAATCGAAAAAATTGAGGACAAGAAAGAAAAGCGAAAAAAAAGTCTCCGCACTAAAATAACGGTTCCCGTAGTTGCCATAATCGTTGCCGCCGTTCTTGCTCTCGGCATAGTAGGCAGCTATATGAGCTACAACAGTGCGGTAAGCTGCCTCGAAGATTCAATGGCAGCCGCTGTGGATTTGGGGCAGGAAGCTATTTCAAACAAGCTTGGCAAACTTAACGCCTTTGCCTCGGAAGTTGCGGCAAACCGAACTGTTTTCAGTCCTGATGTTTCACTTGAAGAAAAGTCTGCCTTCCTCTCTCAGAAAGCTGCCGAATCGGGATATCTTGACGCTTATATTCTTTCTTCTTCCGGAAAGGATATAGTGAGTGGAGCGGATTATTCCAGCACCGAATATTTCTCTGCTGCCATCAAAGGAAATTCTTTTTTAACGTCTCCTTACGTTGATAAGGAGTCCGGCAAACTTGTTATGACTCTTGCGGCACCTATCCACTCGGACGGAACATCCGGTTCATCCGTAATCGGCGTACTCTGCTTCACCGTTCCCCAAAGCTTAATAAACGAAACGATCGAAAAGCTTCATATAAGCGACAAGGGTGCCGCCTATATTATCGACAAGGACGGCTACACCATTGCCGACCCTGATGTCCAGCTCGTTGCGGACAAGGAAAATATAGAAGAGATCGCAAAAACTGACAGCTCCACTTCATCTCTTGCCGCCCTTCACACGAAGGCAAGGGCCGGGTCTGCAGGATTTGGCCAATATACCTATAAGGGCGTTAAAAAATTCCTTGCTTACGCCCCCATAGACGGAAGCAACGGATGGACTATGTGCATACTCGCCCCTGTCAGCGACTTTACCGGCGGAGCTAAGACCACGGTTTATATTTCAATCGCGCTGATGGTCCTTTTCATTGCTGTGGGTATTTTCGGATCTATTTATATAGCAAACAGGGTTGTAAATCCCATCTCTGTTTTCGTCGGCAGGCTTTCCAAGCTGTCAGAAGGTGACGTAACTTCTCCTATGCCCGAGTTTGACGCAGTATCCTCTGAATTTCATATTCTCAAAAGTGCGCTTGATACCACTATCAAAAACACAAGCCTTGTCATTACTGACATAGATTATCTGCTTACCCAAATTTCAAGCGGAAATCTTGATATTTTCTCAAGGTGTCCAGAAAGATATGTGGGCGACTACCGGCACATTCTCACAGCGCTCAGACGCCTTAAAAAAGGACTTACCGAGTCTTTCGGAAATATCCTTTCGGTTTCGGAGCAGGTTTCCGCCGGAGCATCACAGGTCAGTTCAGGTGCACAGACACTTGCGCAAGGTGCAACAGAACAGGCAAGCAGCATCGAGGAGCTTTCCGCGTCTATTACCGAAATCACCCAGCATGTAATGGACAACGCTAACGATGCGTCAAGAGCAAGCCACCTCACTCACGAGGGAAGAGAAATAATGGAAAGCAGCGTAAGGGAAATGGAACTTGCCCGTCAGGCTATGGAAGAAATTTCCGTTACTTCTAAGAACATCAGCAAGGTCATCAAGGCCATCGACGATATCGCTTTCCAGACCAATATTCTCGCGCTGAACGCCGCGGTTGAAGCGGCAAGGGCTGGCGCAGCCGGAAAGGGTTTTGCCGTTGTTGCGGATGAAGTGCGCAACTTGTCGCAGAAATCTGCCGAAGCTGCCAAGAACACCACTGCGCTCATCGAAAGCTCCATACAGGCTGTTGAAAAAGGTACGGCTATCGTCAATAAGACAAGCGAAGGATTCTCAATTGTCGCACAGAAGGCAGCTGAGTCCAGTGTGCTGGTAGAAGAAATTGCATCCAAAGCCCAGCAGCAGGCAGCCGCCATATCACAAATAAAAATCGGCATAGAACAGGTTTCTTCCGTTGTTCAGATGAACTCGGCAACTTCGGAGGAAAGCGCCGCCGCAAGCGAAGAACTCTCCAGCCAGGCGGATGTTCTCAAAAACCTCGTTTCGCAGTTCAAACTGGCGACTGCTTTCAGTGCCGACGACTAAGCTCTCGTTTCCTAAATTTGGGCTTATTGCCGTTATAGAAAACAGATATTGTTATAACCCGGCACATTGCAGCATAGTTTTATGCGGCCGCTCCTTATGGGGCGGCTTTTTTTATCTCCACTCCGTCCATGTTTGATTTTCGTCATACTGGAAATAATGAATAAAGGAAAAACCTTTATTTGCCGAATATACGGAGGTAAATCATGGACTACATGAAACACGGAAAGAGAAAAACCATAGGCGGACAAGAACTTGTTTTTATCCGCTGTGATAAGGACGGAAACGTCATTCCCGAAGAAACGCTCCGAAGTCTTGGAATTACCAATTCTACAATTGAACGCATAGTAGGCGATGTTGCCGGAAGAATAGCTGCCGGCGGAACCGCACCTGACGGAACGTTTTCCGACGGCATTATAACAGGATGATACTGTGCTAAGCAAAAGCGGCACAAAATGTGCCGCTTTTGCTTAGCACTCCCTTTTTATTTTTTCTTTCCGAAGAGGTCACGCTATGGCTAAAAGCAAAATGCACAAGCTCAATCAGGGGAACACAGAAAATATACGCATGGCACTGTATATAAGGGTTTCCACAGATAGGCAGGCTGAAGAAGGGTATTCCATAGATGTTCAGAAAGAAAGACTTGTAGCCTTTACCAAAACCCTCGATGGAAACGTTTCCTATGAATTGTATATAGACGACGGTTTCAGCGGAGCGACGTTGGAACGCCCTGCCATGCAAAGACTGATTATGGACGCCCAAAATAAAGCGATAACTCACGTCTGCGTGTATAAGCTCGACCGTCTCAGCCGTTCACAAAAAGACACTCTGCACCTGATAGAGGATATTTTTCTTCCAAACAATATCGCCTTTATTTCTATACAAGAGAGCTTCAACACATCAACCGCATTCGGACGCGCCGTGGTCGGCATACTATCCGTTTTTGCCCAGCTTGAACGTGAAAATATCTATGAGCGCACCCGCAGCGGAATGCAGAAGCGCGTTGAGGCGGGATACTGGCCGGGCGGAGGCGGCGTTCCGTTCGGTTATGACTATGATCCGGAAAAGGGCATACTTGTTCCCAACAGTGATGCCGAAACCGTCCGTCAGATTTATGACCTTTATCTCAAAGGATTTTCGCTCCAGACAATAGCAAATAAACTCGGCCTTAAGTATGAAAAGCTGGCGGCGCAGATAATGCTCAGAAAAACCAACATAGGAATAATCGAATACAACGGAGTCGAATACAAGGGTTTGCATGAACCCATAGTTTCGAGGGAAATCTACGAAAAAGCCGTAGCGCTCCATGCTCAGCGTTCCGAAAAAAAGCTTGTCCCTTACTCAAGGCATCTGCTGACCGGACTTGTCTACTGCGGAGTCTGCGGGGCAAAAATGCGCTATCAAAAATGGGGTAATGCGGGCTACAAGCTTGTCTGCTACTCCCAGCAGATATCAAAGCCTTACCTTGTGAAAGATCCGGACTGCGACAACGAAACAGTCTGGGCGGAGGATATAGAACGGGCTGTTGTTTCGGATCTCATGAACATGACTGCTGATGAAATAAATTCCAGCGGCTCCGATAGTTCCGGCATATCCATTGAGGAAACTCTACGCAGAAAGAAGGCGTCTCTCGAAATGAAGCTGAAGCGCCTTTACGATCTTTATGCCGAAGCCGGAAACCGTGTGCTGCTTGAAAGCATAAACGAGCTGACGTCGGAAATCAAAAGTTTAAGCGAAAAAATAGAACAGGAGGCAGACAGGGGCGTTTTGTCCGAAAGCGCAAAAGCCGCAAAAGAACAATTAAAAAACATCCGGAATACTTGGGATTTTATGGATATATGTGAAAGGCGCAACCTTATATGCTCTGTTATAAATAAAATAACGGTTACGCACTCATCTGTACGCATAGACTATAAATACTGATTCTTTAAATCGTCCGGTTTCATTTTTTTCTCGCTGCGTTTTTTCAACATTAGACATTCATTCCGATGATAGCGGGAGAAATAAGGCGCTATCTAAGGGACAACAGTTCTATCAGAGTCAGCCGGAGTATGCGTGATACCGCATACAGAGTGCTTCAGGTTAAAGAAAAGCTGACAGCGGAGCGGCAGAAAGAACCGGATATATCCGAAATTGCAAAAATCCTTGATATTCCGAGGCAAGAAGTATATTTCGCACTTGATGCAATATCCGAGCCAATTTCTATATACGAGCCGGTTTTTTCCGATGGCGGCGAAAGCATCTGCGTAATGGATCAAATCGGCGATGAGAAAAATACCGACGACGCATGGATAGAGCAAATAGCCCTTTCCGAAGCACTCACTTCTCTTGACGAACGCGAAAAACGCATTCTCGCCCTGCGGTTTTACGATGGAAAAACCCAAATGGAAGTAGCCGCCGAAGTGGGTATAAGTCAGGCGCAGGTGTCAAGACTTGAAAAAAACGCTATTGAACAAATCAAAAAAAGCATAGAAGCGCATTGATGATTTTTTGACAGAAAATTTTGTAATAGGACAAACATCACCTCTCGTATCATAGATACGGGGGTGTTTTTATGGAATGCCGCATTGAAGATTTCCGCTATAAAGAGGTTGTAAACGTCTGCGATGGCCAGCGGCTCGGCTATGTCTATGATGCCCTGATAGACATAGGCATTGGAAAAGTTGTTGCCTTGATAGTTCCGGGAAGGTGCAAGCTTCTCGGTCTTTTCTGGCGCGAGGACGATTATATAATTCCATGGGACTGCATAAAACGCATAGGCAGTGATATAGTACTTGTAGAAATTCCCGGCGAATACCGGCGCGGTAAACGAATAAAACGCCCATGGTTTACATGGCAGTTCGATGACAGATATAAGCTTTAGACATCAGTTTTTACCTTGGCTTCTTCGAGCTTTTCTGCCTTGAAAACCTTCATAGCTTGAATGAGATGTTATTACATTATAACAAATATGATTTATTGCATTTGACAGATTTGCGGGCATACTCCGTGATTTTCTTTGGCTGGTATCATGAATTAATCCCGCAATAATAAATTTGCTTGTATTCAGAGAATTTTGCCGATATAATATCCTTATGAAAATGCAATTTTGCGAGTTAAAACTTGCAAAACGTGATAACCATTTTGGCAAAGAGAGGGAAAACATATGGCAGAAAGGCAGTTTAAGAAGATTCTCGTCGCAAACCGCGGCGAGATTGCAATACGAATATTCCGAGCCTGCAACGAACTGGGAATTAGCACTGTTGCTATGTACTCCAACGAGGACACGCTGAGCCTTTTCCGCATAAAGGCTGACGAGGCTTATCTCATAGGAGAAAACAAGAGTCCTCTTGGCGCGTATTTGGACATCCCCGCAATAATAGACCTTGCAAAGCGCCGTGGTGTGGACGCGATACATCCCGGATACGGCTTTCTTTCTGAAAACGCGGAATTTGCACGCGCCTGCGAAGAGGCTGGAATCAAGTTCATAGGCCCTAATTCAGACATACTTGATAAGATGGGCGATAAGCTGAACGCAAAGTCTATCGCGATAAAGTGCGGTGTTCCCACCATACCCGGCAGCACAGAGCCGCTGCGCGATGCCGATGATGCGCTTGAAAAAGCCAAGAGTTACGGCTTTCCCATAATTTTAAAGGCTGCCGCAGGCGGCGGCGGGCGTGGTATGCGTCTTTGCGCCTGCGAAGATGATGTGAAACCCGCTTTCGAGCTTGTCCGGAGCGAGGCGAAAAAGGCTTTTGGAAACGACGATATCTTCATTGAAAAATATCTCGTAGAACCCAAACATATAGAAGTTCAGATTCTTGCGGACGAACACGGCCATGTAATGAATCTCGGTGAGCGTGAATGCTCTCTCCAGAGCCGCTATCAGAAAGTAGTCGAGTTCGCTCCCGCGTCTTCCGTTCCGCAGGAAGTCCGCGAAAGGCTCCACGCCGATGCCGTAAAGATAGCGGAGAGCGTCGGATATACCAATGCAGGTACAATCGAGTTTCTTGTTGACAAAAACGGCAATCACTACTTCATAGAAATGAACCCGCGCATACAGGTTGAGCATACTGTAACTGAAATGATTACGGGCATAGACATTGTCAGAGCCCAGATACTCATAGCGGAGGGCAAGCCGCTGTCTTATCCGCTCATAGGGCTTGAAAAGCAGAGCGATGTCGAATTTAACGGCTATTCCATTCAGTGCCGTGTCACGACGGAGGATCCCGCCAACAATTTCGCTCCCGACTGCGGAAAAATTACCGCATACAGCAGCGGCGGAGGGTTCGGCGTCCGCCTTGACGGCGGCTGTGCAGGTGCGGGTGCCGTCATTTCGCCATACTATGATTCTCTGCTTGTAAAGGTCACATGCTGGGACAAAACTTTTGAGGGTGTCTGCCGCCGTTCGCTCCGCGCGATAAACGAAGTTCATGTCCGCGGGGTAAAAACCAATATTCCTTTTATTACAAACATTCTCCACCATCCCACATTCCACAAAGGCAAATGCCACACCAAATTCATAGACGAAACTCCGATTCTCTTTGACCTCAACCTCTCCCGCGACCGAGCCACCCGTGTTCTGAAGTATATAGCAAAAATTCAGGTGGACAATCCCGATATGGAGAGAAAGCAGTACAACGAACCCCGCTATCCCGTTGTAGATTACCCTGCGAAGCCCGGGCTTAAGCAACTCCTTGACAGGGAAGGACCTGATGCAGTAAAGAAATGGGTTCTTGAGCAGAAGAAGCTTCTCATTACTGATACCACAATGCGTGATGCGCACCAGTCGCTTTTAAGCACCCGCGTACGCACGCGCGACATGGTCAAAGGTGCCGAAGGCACCGCCGCGATTTTGTCAGACTGTTTCTCCCTTGAAATGTGGGGCGGGGCTACTTTCGACGTTGCCTACCGCTATTTGCATGAGTCGCCGTGGGACCGTCTTGATATGCTCCGCAAAAAGATCCCGAACATTCCTTTCCAGATGCTGCTCCGCGGTGCCAATGCCGTAGGATATAAAAACTATCCCGACAACCTGATACGCGAGTTCGTTAAGGAAGCGGCAAAAAGCGGAATAGATGTGTTCCGCGTCTTTGACTCGCTCAACTGGATACCCGGTATGGAAGTCGCAATGGACGAAGTTATAAAGCAGGGTAAGATCTGCGAAGCGACTATCTGCTATACGGGCGATATCCTCGACCCGAAGCGCGACAAGTATACGCTTGAATACTATGTCAATATGGCGAAGGAGCTTGAACGGCGCGGAGCCCATATTATCGCAATAAAGGATATGTCCGGTCTTCTGAAGCCCTATGCCGCTAAGAAGCTTGTTACCGCACTGAAAAATGAGGTAGGTGTGCCGATTCATCTTCATACCCACGATATCAGCGGCAATCAGGTGGCGACCCTTTTAATGGCTGCGGAAGCGGGTGTGGACATCGTGGACGTTGCAATTTCATCCATGTCCTCACTTACCAGCCAGCCGTCCATGAATGCCGTTGTTGCCGCTCTTGAAGGCCATGAACGCGATACCGGTCTCAATCTTGACGAACTCCAGAAACTTACCAACTACTGGGCGGATGTACGCCTGCGCTATGAGAAATTCGACAGCGGTTTAAGATCCCCTGTTACTGAAATTTACAAGTACGAGATTCCTGGCGGACAGTATACCAACCTTCAGCCGCAGGTTGAGTCGCTCGGCTTAGGCAACCGTTTCGTCGAGGTTGAGGAAATGTATGCTACTGTCAACAGAATGCTCGGAGATATCGTAAAAGTCACGCCTTCCTCAAAGATGGTCGGAGACCTTGCGATATTTATGGTTCAGAACGACCTTACGCCCGAGAACATTGTTGAGCGCGGAGAAGCCTTGACCTTCCCCGACTCTGTTGTCGATTACTTCAAAGGAATGATGGGCCAGCCCGCATGGGGTTTCCCCGAAGACCTGCAGAGAGTGGTTCTAAAAGGAGAAAAGCCGATCACCTGCCGTCCGGGCGAAATCCTCGACCCGATAGATTTCGACGAAGTGCGCAAGGAAATGGAGCCCTTCATGAACGGGGAAGAAATCAATATGAGAGCCATGCTTTCATATTGCCTCTATCCAAAGGTATATAAGGAATATCGCCAGCACCGCAAGGAATACGGTTACCTTACCCGCATGGCAAGCCACGTTTTCTTCAACGGCATGGCGCTCGGCGAGACAACCCGAATAAATATTGAGGACGGAAAAACTCTCGTCATAAAATATATTGGTTTGGGCGATCTCAACGAGGACGGTACCCGCAATGTTCAGTTTGAACTCAACGGTATGCGCCGCGAAGTTGCGGTTCCCGACAAAAAGGCTGTTGCAAGTGTCAAACAAGCGGTTCTTGCCAATCCGGAAGATAAAAGTCAGATCGGTGCATCCATTCCCGGTGCCGTAACCAAAGTTGAGGTGAAACCCGGGGATAAAGTAACTGAAAATCAGGTGATTGCGGTAGTCGAAGCCATGAAAATGGAAACCAGCGTAGTTGCCCGTATGTCCGGTACTATTGACCAAATTTTTGTAAAGCCAGGTCAAACTGTTGTCGCCGGTGAATTGCTCGCCACCATAAAATAGTCAAAACCTAAAATATAGACAAAACGCGAAAGGTTCGGTTTAAAACCGTTTTCCTTTCGCGTTTTGCTGTCGATACAAATTAAATGAATACGGATATGTAGCTCTAACTAAAAATAGAGGCTGTTTGCCGCTGTTACTCAAATATTTTTTAGTCTGTTCATTTATTGCAATGTTTAAAAAATGCCAAAACTGCATACAACAATATTGCATTTTCTCTTAAATTATCCGGCAAATTAAAAATTCTATTGAAAATGCCGAATTTTTTGGCAAAACATCTTGTAAAATCAAGTTTTGTCTGTTATAATACCAAGGCATTACGCACGGAGAAGGATCGTCCTCCTTGTGGCCGTTTGTGGAGATTGTGCAGCGGCTGGGCGGGCGAGTTGATTTCTCCGGAGGAAAACAACAATACAGGAGGAATAAAAAATGTCAGTAGTATCAATGAAACAGCTTCTGGAAGCGGGCGTTCACTTTGGTCACCAGACCAGAAGGTGGAACCCCAAAATGGCCGAGTACATCTACATGGAGCGCAACGGCATATACATCATCGACCTCCAGAAAACTGTAAAAAAACTTGAAGAAGCCTATGACTTCGTGCGCGATCTCGCCTCTCGCGGCGAAAATATTCTCTTTGTCGGAACAAAGAAGCAGGCTCAGGATGCAGTCCGCGAAGAAGCCCAGCGCGTCGGCCAGTACTATGTGAACGCCCGCTGGCTCGGTGGAATGCTCACAAACTTTAAAACCATGCGCACACGTATAGACCGTCTTGCCCAGCTCCGCAGGATGCAGGAGGACGGAACTTTCGATATGCTGCCTAAAAAAGAAGTCATCAAACTGACAAATGAGATTGAAAAGCTTGAAAAATACCTCGGCGGCGTCAAGGAAATGAAGAAGTTGCCCGGTGCCCTGTTCGTTGTTGACCCGCGCAAGGAGCACAACGCAATTGCCGAGGCTCGCAAACTTGGCATTCCAATAATCGCAATTGTCGATACCAACTGCGACCCCGATGAAATAGATTACGTCATCCCCGGAAACGACGATGCTATCCGTGCTATTCGTCTTATTTCCGCAGCAATGGCAAGCGCGGTTCAGGAAGGACGTCAGGGACAGGATGCAGAAGTTCCCGAAGCGGACACAGAGTCAGAACCGGAAGCAGATGTTAAAGAAGAGGAAGTTTCTGACGAGGAATAAGTTCTTTTCTGCTCAGCCCTGCCGAGAGTTTCTTTGACTGATAGAAGAAATGGGTTTTATATCCTGCACCGGTACGGCTTATCAGTACTAATAAATACGAGAGGATGTAAATATTTATGGCATTCACAGCACAGGACGTTAAGAATTTGCGTGAAATGACCGGCGTTGGCATGATGGACTGCAAAAAGGCCCTTGAAGCTTCCGACGGCGATATGGATAAGGCTATAGAGTGGCTCCGCGAAAAAGGACTTGCCGCCGCTCAGAAAAAGTCCGGCCGAATTGCAGCAGAAGGCGTTGCTTATGCCGAAGTTTTCGATGGAGTCGGTGTGGTCGTCGAAGTTAACGCTGAAACCGATTTTGTCGCTAAAAATGATGTCTTTGTAGACTTTACAAAGAATGTAGCTCTTGTCATTGCAAAGGAAAACCCCGCCGACCTTGAGGCGCTTATGGCCTGCAAATATCCCGGAAGTGACCTTACAATTGAGCAGGTACAGCAGGAAAAAGTTCTTGTTATTGGAGA
Source organism: Clostridiales bacterium (assembly GCA_012516225.1). Lineage (GTDB taxonomy): Bacteria > Bacillota > Clostridia > Oscillospirales > Oscillospiraceae > UBA2658. The sequence continues at coordinate 1,743 of JAAYWX010000217.1, read as the reverse complement.
GAATATAAAGGTTCGCCGTTTTGCGCGCTATGCATCCGGATACTCTGTGCCTTATGTCCACATGGGAGGCCGTATAGGTGTTATTGTCAATATGGAGCTTTCCGAAGGGCTTGAAGGCAAGGATGAAGTTATCGAGCTTGGCAAAGATATTGCAATGCAAATTGCGGCTATGAATCCAACTTACCGCGACAAGAGCGATGTTTCTCCCTCTGTAATCGAGAAAGAAAAAGAAATTCTGATGATTCAGGCTAAGGAAGATCCTAAGAACGCAAACAAGCCTGATAACATCATTGAAAAAATGATTATGGGCCGTGTCGGCAAGTTCTATGAGGAAAATTGTCTCCTGCAGCAGGCTTTTGTCAAGGGTGATAAGATCTCCGTTGAACAGCATATTTCCGAAGTTGCAAAGGCCGTAGGCGGCAAAATTGCCATCAACGGGTTTACTCGATTTGAAAAGGGCGAAGGCATTGAGAAAAAGCAGGAAGATTTTGCTTCTGAAATTGCAAGCCTTGTAAAATAACAATTTGTTTAGAAATTTAGAATGTTTTGAATTCTGAGATTATGGGCACTATTTTCACCTGTTCGCTCAGGATATTTCTAAAGATGCGCATATAAAATAAAGCTTTAAGAGCCTGAGATACGCTAATTTTGCGTTTCTCAGGCTCTTTTATAATTGAAAAGGCCTGGATTAAAATTGCATTCAGCCTCAATCTTTGGTATTTGGGTACCGTCAAAGTATTTGTAACCGCAAAATAATGGAACGGTGAAAAACAAGTACCGGGACCAAGAGTTTGACCTCAGTCCCGGTACTTATTGAGATTATTTCAAGTGACACCATTCCGGCAGTGATGGTAACCCTTCATATCTCAAGAAAAAAGCACCCCTTCCCCATTCTTTTTGAAATATTTTCTCTTGTCTCTTTAAGGCAGGCGTTTTTTGTTGAATTTACAGTTATTTAGTGTTATTATTTCCATATACATCCTATTTTAAAAAACTCATATGGCTATAACCGTCAAAAAACTGCTGACTTATGAGACCGAAAAAGAGGGCACAAAAATGACGGTTAACTTATACGAAACGGCGTCCTGTTGCGTCCCAACATATGCACGTCACTGTCATGAGTGGGGCATTATACAGTATTGCCTTAGGCTAAATTAGACGATGGCGTTACAAAAACGCTTGACCAGGACAATATGAACGAAGATGCCGTCCGCACTTGGAACGGCAAGTTGCCGTTTTACCGGGTAGGTAAACAATATAAATTCAAAATCTCTGAGATAGATGAATGTATGAGTAATGTCAAAATTAAAGAATAATCTACGGAAGTTTAGGAGCCAACACGATGAAAATGCCGGAAATGCTTGACAATGTGAACAAAACCGTTAAGGACGATTTGACGGTCACTATAAAAAAAGGAGACAAGCTGTCTGTGGCGGCAGCGTGTTTTTCCATATATGCTTATCAAGTCCTCAAAAAGCAGCTTGATGGCATTGATGAGTTACGCTTCATTTTTACTTCGCCAACCTTTCTCCAGGAGAAAGCTCCAAAGGAAAAACGCGAATTCTACATCCCACGCCTCAATCGTGAGCGTTCGCTTTACGGTACTGAGTTTGAGGTCAAGCTACGCAATGAACTGAGCCAAAAAGCGATTGCCCGCGAATGCGCTGACTGGATTCGCAAAAAGGCACAGTTTCGTTCCAATCTGACTGGAGGTAACATCAGTAGCTTTATGAACGTGGTTGG
>JAAYWX010000216.1 GCA_012516225.1 Clostridiales bacterium | reverse complement strand
TTTTTCATCATTCCTTTGTTTTATTTTACCACGACTTTTCTCTACATACAATTGGCTCCGTTTTCGGGGTGCAGGTCACTTTTTGCACTGCTATGTATCTGAAACCGGCAGACGTACGGTAAATGCGGTACCTTTCTCCGCGGAGCTTTCAAGAGAAACGGTGCCGCCGAGAGAATCCGCCACATGCTTTACTATGGAAAGCCCGAGCCCTGTTCCACCGACAGCCTTGCTTCTGCCGCTGTCAACGCGGTAAAATCTTTCAAAAACTCTGCGCTGGTGCTCAGGAGGTATGGGGTCGCCGTCATTTCTTATCCGCAGGACAATCTCGCCGTTTTGCCGTTCCAAAGAAATGTCGACGCTCCCGCCCTGCCTGTTGTATTTTATGGCGTTTACGATAAGGTTTGAAACCAGCCCCCTTATATCCTTGCGGTTTGCATAAATCACCGCCGGAACAGTGCTTACGTTTATTTTAAGGCTCTCCTGTTCTGCCATTGGGACAACCTCATTCAAACACTCGCTTATTACTTCGGAAATATCCGTATTTTCACGATCCCCCGCCAAATCTCCGCTTTCCATGCGGCTTATCATAATTATATCGTTTATGAGGAGGCTCATACGTTCGGATTCCAGAGCGATTCTTTTCAAAAGTTCTTTTCTTTGTTCATCCGAAACCGGGAGATCGGAACAGAGAAGTTCCGCACTGCCTTTTATCGAGGTTATGGGAGTTTTAAGCTCATGGCTGGCGTTTGAGAAAAATTCCCGTCTCATTTTTACAGCTTTGCGATTTTCGGTAACGTCTGTCATAGTGACTATAAGTGCTGCCGCAAAACCGCTTTCCTCACCAACGTAGGTAAATGCCGATTCTATAGTTCGCCCGCCCATCTCCAAATCAAGGAAGAGTTTGTCTTTTTTTTCAACAGCTTTTTCAGCACATCTTATAAAATCGTAATTTCTTGCCGCAACAAGCAAGTGACTGCCGGTAGCGCTTTTATCGCAGCCAAGATAGGAGCAGGCGGCGCTGTTTATCAGAAGGATATATAATTTTTCATCAAGCAGCAAAAATCCCTCGCTGACATTGTCGAGAAAATAATTAAGCTTGTCTTTTTCCTGCTGTATGCCCGAGATGTATTTCGAAATACGGGAAGATATGACATTTATTTTTGCCGCCATATTTTCAAGCTCCTCATAACGATAATCTTCAGGGCGCAAAAGTTTTTCCCCGTCCACAACCGCTATGAGGCTATCGTTCATTTCAGATATAGGATTTAGAAAGCTTTTAGAAAATCTGTTTACAAGATAGGCAGCCAGAAGAAGTGATACAATCAATGCAAAAATCATTCCCGGAACGACAGAAAAGAACTGTTCAAAAACGCCGGATACCTCTTTTGTCGCCCTTATATAATACCCATCCGGGGTTCTAACAGCGGAATAGACCATCTTCTTACCGACGGTTTCGCTGCTGCGGACGCTTGAACCTCGTCCCGATGCTTCCGCCTGTATGATTTCCTCTCTGTCAAGGTGATTTTCCATAGTACGGTAGTCAGCAAGTGAATCTCCCAAAACAGTTCCGTCAGGAGCTATTATAGTTATTCTTACATTTTCGGCGGCTGCGGAAAATTTATCTGACTGCTCGTCGGCATCCTTCGAAGGGTCAAAGTCCGCAGCTATCATGGAAGCGTCTGACATGAGCTCCTGTTTTGTATCATATATAAGTTGCGAATTAAAGGCAAACGCCGAGATTATTCCAAAAACGGCAAGCGCAACTGAAAGGATTAGCACAAAGCCCTTCATCAGAGATTTTTTCATTTGTCACCTCCGATGAAGCGGTACCCGAGTCCTCTTACGGTTTTGATGTAGCTGCTGTTGTCCGCCGTATCACCAAGTTTTTGGCGAAGCGTTCCTATGTGAATATCAAGAGTTCGTGTTTCACCGCAGTAGTCGTCGCCCCATATCCTGCACAGAAGTTCTTCGCGTGAAACAGCCCGGTTTTTATTTTCCATCAGATATTTGAGAAGTTCAAACTCTTTGAAAGTAAGCTGCAGAGGCTCTCCATCATTAAAAACTTCACGCAGGTTGACGTCAAGCCTTATTCCACCGGATTCGATAACGCTCTCTCGCGCTTCCTGATTTGAAAGCGCGGATCTGCGGAGCTGGGCGCGGACTCTTGCGCACAGTTCAAGCACGCTGAAAGGCTTTGTCACATAATCGTCGGCGCCGGCATCAAGACCGATTATTTTGTCAAGCTCCGTATCTTTTGCGGTAAGCATGATTATAGGTACGGATTTGAGCTTGTTTGAGCTCCTCATTGCTCGTGCGGCTTCCACTCCGTTCATACCGTCCATCATAATGTCCATAATAACAACATGAGGAGGCTCTTCTGTCCTATATTCAAGAGCCTTTGCCGCACTGTCAAACCCTTTTGCAACATAGCCGTTGCTGCTCAAGTCAACTTCAAGCAGCATTCTTATACTCTCATCGTCTTCAACAATTACAATTTTTTCGTTCACCGGAAAGTCCCCCGCAGTCATTTTCATATTATGCGCTCGTTTATATGGATACCGGTTACATAAAACTGAACCCATTCGCAGATATTGACGGCATGGTCGCCAACGCGCTCCAAGTATTTTATTATCATAAGATAATCTATAACGGTATCCATTTCCTTTGTTTCTCTGTAAATATGGGATGCAAGGTCGCCGCGGATTTTTCTGAAATAGTCGTCCACTATATCGTCTTTTTCCATTGTCCTTTTGGCAAGCTCCAAGTCACCTTTGACATAAGCTTCAATGGCATCGGCAAGCATTTCCTTTGCGGCTTCCGCCATTTTAAGAACTTCGTTCTGCAGTTCCGGAAAAGTACAGGAGTCGTGGAAAAGACTTATTTCGGCAATATCGGATGCAGCGTCACCGATTCTTTCTATGTCGGTTATCATTTTGATGGCAGTACTTATCTTGCGAAGGTCGGTAGCGACAGGCTGCTGCTTCAAAATGAGCTTAAGGCACATGGTTTCTATATCTCTTTCCATCGCGTTTATATTGGCGTCATCTTCTATTATCTCTTTTGCAAGCTGTTTGTCAAACGTTTTTAAAGCCTGCATCGCACGGGATACCGCATCTATAGCCATTGTCCCCATTCTGATAAGAGCAGAAGAAAGCTCTTTCAGTTCATCGTCATACTGTTTCCTTGTTGTCATAATGATACTGTCCTTTCAATTTATTATCCAAAACGCCCGGTTATATAGTCCTCTGTTCTCTTGTCCTTAGGCATAGAGAAGATATCGTCGGTTTTTCCCATCTCGACAAGTTCTCCCGTAAGGAAAAACGCAGTTTTGTCTGAAATTCTCGCCGCCTGCTGCATATTATGCGTTACTATGACTACCGTATAATTTTTGCGCAGGTCGTCCATAAGTTCCTCTATTTTCATCGTGCTGGCCGGGTCAAGAGCGCTTGTCGGTTCATCCATAAGCAGTATTTCCGGTTCAACGCTGAGCGCACGGGCTATGCACAGGCGCTGTTGCTGACCGCCGGAAAGTCCCAAAGCACTTTTTTTAAGTCTGTCTTTAACCTCATCCCAGAGTGCCGCTCCGCGGAGCGATTTTTCCACTATTTCGTCGAGGGAAGCTTTGTTCCGGTTGCCGTGAATGCGCGGCCCGTATGCAATGTTATCGTATATACTCATCGGAAAAGGGTTTGGAGCCTGAAATACCATCCCTATGTTTTTGCGGAGAAGATTTACATTTGTCTCCTTTGCATATATGTCGTTTTCATGGTACTTTACCTCACCGGATATGCGTATGCCCGGAACAAGGTCGTTCATTCTGTTTAGCGTTTTCAGAAAAGTGCTTTTTCCGCACCCTGACGGGCCTATAAGCGCGGTTATTTCCTTTTCCTCTATATCCATATTAATTCCTTTGAGTGCCTGAAACGTTCCATAATACAGTTCAAGGTTTCTTGCAGAAATTATGTTCATTTTATCACGCCTTTCTTAGCTTTCTTTTGGCGGCTTTAGCAGCGAAATTGATTATCAGCACAAGTATCATTAGAATAGACGCAATGGCAAATCCCACTTCAAATTCGCCGTTTTCCAT
>JAAYWX010000022.1 GCA_012516225.1 Clostridiales bacterium | reverse complement strand
GGCTGCACAATGCGAAAAATGTGGTTTTTGCCCTTTCGTCAAGCAAAATTGCCGTCCGGGAAATAAAACTGCCATATATGAAAGAAAAATACCTTTCAAAAGCGATTTATACGAACGCTGAAGATTATTTTCCCGTTGACCTGAAAAATTACCATATAACATACACTATCTTGGAAACGGTTTCCGGACCAAGCGCTTTTATGCGCCTCTTGGTTCTCGCGGTGCCGGTATCTATGGCGGAAGGATATTTTCAGCTTGCCGAAAAGGCGGGGCTCTCCGTAAAGGCGATTGACAGCAGCGGCAACAGCCAATATCAGGCCCTCAGAAACTTGGGGCTGAAAGGCGGGGTGACCATATACGCCGATATCAATGCAAATTCAAGCATAGTCAGCTTTATCCGCGACGGAAACCTTCTGCTGCAGAGAACTTTCGCTTTCGGTACGGAAGAGCTTATCTCCCACTATATCTCGGATACAGGTAAAGACGGCGACGGCTATCTTTCCGCTCTGCGTGAAACAGATGTTACATCCCCCGAATTCGCCGCAGATAAAGTACTTGCCCCAGAAGATCTTCAGGAGGGGTTAAATCGGCTTGTCAGCGGGATAGTCCGCTCTGTGGACTTTTTCAATTCCAACCACCGGGAGAATATTGCCTCGCGGATTGTCCTGATGGGCTCAAACCGCCATATAATCGGACTTCGTGAAATGATTGCCGAAGCCACTGGACTTGAAACCCTCTTCCTTGACGATATTCCGGAATTTGCAGCGTTTACAGGCGGGGCCGATGACGCTGCGACCTATATAAGCTGTATCGGCAGCACCATTGCCCCTCTGAATCTTATCCCGCCGAGTCTTCAGCCTTCACGCAGGCACTCTGACGACAACAAAGACGCGACTGTCCTTCCCGGGGTTATTGCCTGCGGAATTTTGATTGCTTGCGCTATCGGTATGGCGTTCTTTTCGCTTTCCCGCTGCCGCTCCGCCGCAAACAGGCTTGAGGATATAAAGGAAGAAATAGCTGGTCTTGAATATACGGAGAAAATATATGAATCTTACATATCGTATCAAAAAGGAGAAGAAGCTGTAAAGCTTGTTGCCGAAGAAAGTGAAACTCCAAACTCAAAACTTGTCGCCTTCTTTGAAGAGCTTGAGAAGAAAATGACTTCAAGCATTCTTATTCTTTCTGCAGACTGCACAAACGACGGCGTTTCAATGAATATCACAGTGGAAAGCTATACGGATGCCGCCGCCGTAGTTTCGGAACTGCGCGGCTTTGAAAGCCTGTCCGATATAGAAGTCGGCGGGATAAGCCGTACGGAAAACAGCGCCGGAGTCGAGCGGGTAGCTCTGACGGTATATTGCAAATACGGCAAAAATCCGTATTTAAACAATATAAATCCCTATGGCGATTTAATTAATCCGTCCGGTGCGCCCTCGGATTCGCAGGAACAAACACGTCAGTCAGGAGGTGCTGGGCAATGAGAATATCAAAACGTGACCAACGGCTGCTTCTTGTCCTCCTTGGACTTGCCTTTTTCCTGTTTACATATCTTACGGTCTGCAGATCTTACGAAGCAAAGTGTGAGGAGCTTCAGTCTCAGATAGATTCGCTGGCTCCGCGTCTTGCGGAACTGCGCCAATATTCATCAAACCTTTCTTCTTATCAGGAAGAGATAAGCAAAATAGAAGACAGTGTCGATTCTGAGCTTTTAAAATTTCCTTCCGATGTCAGGAATGAGGATATGATAATGTACGCGGACGAGCTGCAGAAAAATATCGGGATTAAATTAAACGGCATAAGCGTCGCAAAGCCGGAGCTGATATCCCGCTTCGACATACCGCGGGAAAGTGCTGACGGCTATAAGCTTGTGCCTGTTGCCGCCATGCGCATAGGGGCCGATATCGACTGCACCATGAACTATTCCCAGCTGAAAAGCCTGATAAATTATATATATTCGACAAAAGAGAAGACCGCACTTAAAAGTGTAAACATCAGCTTCAATACCGAAACCGGCGGGCTGACCGGTACGGTATCTGTCGAGAAATACTTTGTAAGCAGTGCCGATTACTCGTATCAGAAAACAAACATTCCTTCCGTTGAAACAGGTGTATCTGATCCGTTCGGAACTTTCTCCGTTTCCACTTCGGAGGAAAATGCGCCTGCGGAAAAAAGCGAAGCGAATTAAGTTTTTCCCGCCCTTTTTACGGGGCGGGAATAGTGGCATTTAGACGTATTTTTTAAGCAGGGGAGAAGGTTTAATGAAACAGCCGTTATCAGACAACAGAGGCTTAACTCTTATTGAGCTTGTTGTCGGAGTTGTCATTATGGCGGTCATAGCGGTGCCGCTTCTCCACAGTTTTGTTGCGAGCGCAAGCACAGCAAGAAAAAGTGAAGTTTACCGGAACGCAACGGATGCGGCGCAAAACATCATAGAGGATATAGAGTCTTCGGAAGTCAGCACTTATATCTCGGAAAACGGTGCGTCATATGACAATACATTGTTTGCCTATACGATAAAAAAAGAGAATGTTGTGTCCGGAAACTGCAGGTTTGACTCTCTCATTACACTGTCCCCGGCAAAAGACCCTTCTGGAAATCCTGTTTCTGTAAACAGCTCCCCGGTTGCAGTCGGAAATCCTATGGACGCTGTAATTGATATGAATACAGCGGACGACATAGCGCTTAATGAGCTAAATGCAAAATTGTCGGGGCTTTCAAATATATCCCCTCAGCCGTCGCTTGAAAATCTGACTCGCAAAATTACTGTAACTGCCGATAAGTCGGGAAGCGGCGTCTTCCGAATAGAAACAGTTTTCAGTTATTCCGGCAGCTTTACCGGGAAAAACGATAAAAAAGAAATCAAGACGATTGATTTTTCAGGGAGCAATTCCATAATTGTAAAAGACTCTGCTTCCGTAAACGCAAAAAACAGCTTTTCGCTGTATCTTTTCTTCAAAGCTTATTATGCTGGCAGCGACGTCATATCTATAAAGAATTCAGACTGGAAAAACAGTGATTTTAAGGTATTTTTAGTCAGCACAACTGAAGGTGCGCCCCCTGCGTCATATAAGGCCGACATAAGCTACCGCTGCCAGACCGACAGAAACAAAGTCCTTGTTTTTACTAATCTGAACTCCAGCGGCTATAAGTCCTTTGTTTCGGAAAACTGGGTGCAGATGCCGCTTATTCCGCTTTCGGGCAGTCTTGTGGAACAGAAGTCCGTCGACCGCCTGTATTCCGTTTCCGTAAAGATATTTGAACATGGAAAAGGATTTGAGGGAGACCCCCTTGCGGAGCTTAGCTCCGAAAAATTAAGCTGACTGCGGGGAGAGGTGAAAAACAGCATGAAAAAAACACAGAGAGGTCTTTGGAAAATTTTAAGCCTAAATGCCGGAAGCGCGCTTATAACAGTTGTAATAGCCATGCTGTTTGTCATTGCACTTGGCAGCGCGCTTTTGTATATGGCCTATGTAGGGTACTCGGTTTCCATTGTGGAGCGTGGAGAAGCAGGTGGATTTTACAGTGCCGATTCCGAAATGAACAAGATAGTTACGGGCATCCAGGGGCTTGTAAGCGAATCGCTTATCCCTGCTTATACCGAAACGCTTACTGACTATGCTAAGGGAACCGTAACCGAACCTCAGAAAGTTCTTTCCGGAAAACTGACGGATAGACTGTGCCGCTTGACTTCTCCGGCAAACGGACTTTCATCGCCTCTGCTATTGGAAAACGGTGGAAATTTCAGCTATTCGGTTTCCGCTCTGGCCAGTTTTCTGGGCGGAATTTCCTCCAAAATTAACGACGACGGCTCTGTAACCGTTTCTCTTGCAAATGGCGGCACCGCACTATTGAAAGGGAGCGAAAAAGTTGAAAAAGCTATCGATGAAAACGGTTTTGGATACCTGCGTCTTAAAGGGATTAATCTGATTTTCACATCCGCGGACGGATATGAAACGGCAATAAGCTCGGACATTAAAATAAATATTCCTGATTTTTTCTCAGCCGCCTCATCTTCAGCCGATGCCGGCGGATATACCTTAATCGCGGAGAAAGGAATTTCCCGCAGTTCGGGAGGTAAATCTACTATAACGGGAAATGTTTTTGCCGGCGGCGGGATTATGGTTGAAGGAAACGGCAACGGGCTTGTTTTTAAAAGCGGAAATGTCTGCGCAAAGGGCGGAATAAAGG
>JAAYWX010000215.1 GCA_012516225.1 Clostridiales bacterium | reverse complement strand
TCATACGGACAGGTATGATATCCAGCGCATCAAGGATTTCTACCGGTACATGGCAGCAGATAACGCCCAGTGCCTTTTTACCCTTTGCCTTCCAGGCTTTTATAGATTCGCCTGAAATGTCTGTTTCAAATAATTTCTGGTAATCCATGTGTCTCCTCCTTTATTTGTAGGGGTGATATAAAAATGTAGTAGGCTACATAATAAGTTATATTTTATATTCTCAGTATGAAAATTTCAATCGGTTAATTCGACAAAATGTATTACGCTACATTGTGCAAAAACTAAATGTTTTTTTATTATCAATTTTTTGTATTGAAATTAGAACCATAGATGATATACTGCGATATAGTAGCGGGCTACATAATTAGCGCTGATATTATAAGAGGCCGGATGTTTTTGGCCTGTTCATTATGAGGTATAAGGAGCTGATACAATGGCAGGAAGGAATCTTGGCATAGACTGGAAGAAATATTATGATGAACATCATGGAACTATGGAAGATGCTGCAAGACTAATCAAAGACGGTGACTGCGTATGGCTTTCAAATGCAATGGCAACTCCATATAAGTTTTTGGAGTATCTTCATGAACACATGGAAGACTATCATAACGTTATGCTTTATTATGACTGCATGAACCTTCCATGCAGCATAGCACTGGATCCGGAAGTAAAAAAACATTTCCGCCTTACGAGTGCTTTTAATCTCCCAATAGAAAGAATTTCAATGGGAATGAATATTATGGAATGCTGCGGCTGTTCTTATGATTTGATACAATATGCTATTATGGCTTATGACTGTGATATTGCCGCAATTCAAATCTGCCCTCCAGATGAGGACGGCTGGTGCAATGTAGGCGCTTACCAAGTCAGTACTCATGCGGTTACAACACAGCTTCCGTGTGTTAAAAGGAAAATAGGATTTATAGATCCCGGACAATATCCCGTTCCAGGCGACCACGAAACTCATTACATCCATGTAACCGAACTTGACTGTATAGTAGACAGCCCGTCCGAACTGGTTGCATTCCCGGCGGCAGGGCCTACTGATGTGGACATAAAGATAGCTTCATACATAATGCCATATATACATGAGAACGATAAAATTCAGATCGGATTTGGCGGATTAGGAGAGGAAATACTCAGAAATCTTCGCGGAGTAGGACATGTTGAGGTCTTTTCGGAAGTTGCCTGCCAGTCCATGATGGACTTGTGCAAGGAAGGCATAATAACAAAAATGACAGTTTCAAGTCCGGCAGCTTGCGACAAAGAATTCTTTGAATGGGCGCACAATGATGAAAGAGTTAAATTTCTCCCTCAGAATGTGACTATTGACCCTGTAAGCATAATGCAGCAAGACAATATGGTTGCAATAAATGCCACTTTCATGGTTGACCTAATAGGTCAGTGCTGCTCTGAGGCTCAAGGACTTACTCCGTATAGTGCCCCCGGCGGATCCTTTGCATATATTTACGGAGCAATCCGATCAAAGGGAGGGCGCAGCTTTATCTGTGTTCGTTCCACATATACTGACAAAAAAGGAGATGTACATTCCAATATAGTACCTTGGCTGCCTGAAGGGTCCATTGTCACGACACCTAAAGTGTTTATAATGTATGTGGTTACTGAATATGGCGTTGCAGATGTGTTTATGAAAACACTTAAGGATCGTATTAAAGCCCTTATCAAAATAGCACATCCTGATTATCGGAAAGAACTGATGGAAAAAATATGTACAACTCCTCTGATATCTGAGGATGACTTTGTAGGGTATGACCCTTTTGACAACTTATAAGCAACAACTTGTACGTTTATACGATTTAACTGCTAAAATATGTAGCATATTACATAATTGACATAGCGTGCTACATAATGTAAAATTGCATATGAATTAAGGCTTCCGACTATTGCCGGTAAAACTGGTCGATAGGCCGCGAAAAACGCAAAAAGATGTTTCTGGCGGCATTCGCTTGCGGAAACAGAGCGGCGCTGAAGCAAAATATTTTTTGGAGGTTAATATTATGGCATATACCATGGATACGACAATGGGCGAAATTCTTTCC
>JAAYWX010000214.1 GCA_012516225.1 Clostridiales bacterium | reverse complement strand
TCATACGGACAGGTATGATATCCAGCGCATCAAGGATTTCTACCGGTACATGGCAGCAGATAACGCCCAGTGCCTTTTTACCCTTTGCCTTCCAGGCTTTTATAGATTCGCCTGAAATGTCTGTTTCAAATAATTTCTGGTTATCCATGTGGCTCCTCCTTTTTGTTCTTAGGGCAATAATTTCAAGCTCATGAAGCGACCGGTTTTCAATCGGTTCCCGGTAATTCCTCATAAGTTAAAATTTACCTGGTAATGCTCACTTTTTTTCTGAGCACGTTGCGGCCGTAATCCGGCCGCATATTTCGCAATATTCAACCAAATTAATGCCAATCATACGCAATATATTCTACAATCCGGACATCAAAATGTCAATTCTCGTTTGCAATTTAGGCAATTAAACGACATCCGCGCTGGAAATTTGTGCAATAATGCAAGTGCTTTCTCGCGTCTATACGGATTTTCACCATATATTCGAGTATAAATCTATTAATTCTGCAGAGAGCACATACTGGTACAAATAAAGTCTTTGCTCATGATGTACGCCGCCTTACGGCAAACTTTTTCGAAAATAAAAATAAACTTATTTCCTTTGCTGTATATAGAGTTATGTAAAATTGTACCACTTAATATTTATTATATTTATGATAATTAAATGTTTTTCTGTTTTTGTGCTGTGGACAGGCAATTGAAAGTACGCGCTATTTTTCTTGCAAAACGGGCAAAAATCTATTTAAAAACTCAGAAAAAGGAGGTGCGGTCATCTCTCTATGGGATAATTAATATCTTGAATTATCCTGTATACAAATTGTCAAGGTACACTATCCGAGCATAAAGGCGCAGCCCGCGGACTGCGCCTTTATGTTTCCGGATATTTCCGCGGTGATTTATGAATGAGCAATATTATTAATTCATACGGCAGGTTATAGTTTTACGACGTTCAAAAGATAATCGGCTATGCTATTTTGAACTTCTTCCGCTGTTTTATATCGCCCGTCTATGCAGTCCACATCAAGCAGAAGGGTCGGTATCCCATAATTTTCCTGAATATAATCAGACAGGATCTTTGTTGATGCCCATGTATGCTTGCACCCTATGTGTCCGAGGAATACCGATGTGTTGATATTGAAGTTATCCATAAGGTATTTTATCCTGTCGCAGTAATACTCGACAGGTCCGGCGGCACCGTGAATCATTGGCAGGTTCATCATTTTCCAAGCCATTACGCGGAAACAATCTTCCTGATCATCCAGATTCTCGTAAATATCAGGATGGAAATGTCCGAGAACGTCCATAACGCATATTGCACCGTATTCACGTTCTAAGTATGAATAAATCTTAAGCTGCGTCCAGAACATATTCTGAAGGAAAAGCATGCGGTATTTTTCGCCGTTCATGCATGCGCCCATGCCAAGATCTATCATCATCTGCCCCACTTCGTACTCTTTCTGCAGGAATTCCGCCATTGCGGGGTCGGCAGCCTGCCCGCTCATGCAAGCGTTTGTTACAAGCAGCATTCCGGGTAGCGGACAGGGGGTATGTTTTCTGAGATCGGCGATTTTTCCTAAAAGTTCATTTGACCTGTTGGCTATTTTCATGCTTTCCTTCATTTTATCCCAGTCGAATTTTTTGCCGGTCAGTTCTTCCATAAAGGAGATAAACTCTTTTGTCTGCTTCACAAGATAAGCTACCCCTCTGTCATCTCTGCGGAATGGCAGGTCTATG
>JAAYWX010000213.1 GCA_012516225.1 Clostridiales bacterium | reverse complement strand
CTATATATGTATCTTAGATAATTTTTAAAAATATATGAACATCGGAATTTTATACAAATTAAAGAGAAATCACAAGAAAAATAAAGCAAATAGAAGTTTGCAGTTGTTTTAATGGTTCCAGTTCCTTTTAACAAACAAAGCAGCCATATATAGGCATAATTTTGGGGAAAATACTACTTGCAGAATATATTTGCATGGATTATTATTATAGGCGTTAGCACTCGTTCAGTTTGAGTGCTAATGACCATCGATTCTGAAAGTACAATTTAGGAGGTATATAAAATGAACATCAAGCCTTTAGGTGACAGAGTAGTATTAAAGCAGATAGAAGCAGAAGAAAAGACAAAGAGCGGAATCATTCTTACGACGACTGCGAAAGAGAAGCCCTCTATTTTTGAGGTTCTTGTCGTTGGAGACGGAGTTCAGAACGACGGAACGGAAGTTAAAATGATTCTCAAAGTCGGCGACAAAGTTATCACAAACAAGTATTCCGGAATGACAGCAAAGATTGACGATGAAGAATATGTCATCGTCCGTCAGAGCGAGGTTCTCGCCATCGTTGAGGAATAATTCCTTCGTCTGCGGAAAACTCCGCGATTCAAAACAAGATTTAATATAAAATGGAGGTCAAACAGCATATGGCAAGACAGATTATTTATGGTGAAGAAGCACGCAGCGCACTGAAGCGCGGCGTTGACCAGCTCGCAAATACAGTTAAAATCACTCTCGGCCCCAAGGGGCGCAATGTTGTTCTCGAAAGGAAATTCGGTATACCCCTTATTACCAACGACGGCGTAACCATCGCCAAGGAAATTGAATTGAAGGATCCGTTTGAGGATATGGGCGCACAGCTCATCAAGGAAGTTTCCACAAAGACAAATGACATTGCCGGAGACGGAACAACTTCCGCAACACTGCTCGCTCAGGCAATGATTACAGAGGGACTTAAAAACGTTGCAGCAGGTGCCAACCCCATGATTATGCGCCGTGGAATCAAGCAGGCAGCGGATGCCGCCGTTGATGCTCTGCGTGCCAACAGCAAGCGCATAGACGGCACTAAAGATATCGCGAGAGTCGGAACCGTTTCCTCCGGAGATCCGTTTATCGGAAATCTTATTGCAGAGGCAATGGAAAAGGTTTCTCAGAACGGCGTCATCACAATTGAAGAGAGCAAGACAGCAGAAACCTATTCTGAAATTGTCGAAGGCATGCAGTTTGACCGCGGCTACCTGACTCCTTACATGGTAACCAACACCGAAAAAATGGAAGCCGTACTCGACAATCCCTACATTCTCATTACAGATAAGAAAATCTCCAGCCTGCAGGAAATTCTCCCCGTTCTTGAGGAAACAATGAAGGCAGGCAAAAAGCTCCTTATCATCGCTGAAGACGTTGAAGGCGACGCTCTTGCAGGTATCATTGTCAATAAGCTCCGCGGTACTTTCACCTGCGTATGCGTAAAAGCTCCCGGATTTGGCGACAGACGCAGAGAAATGCTTGAAGATATTGCTATACTCACCGGCGGGCAGGTTGTAAGCGCAGAGCTTGGAATGCAGCTTGACAACTTTGATGTCAACAATTTTGGTACTGCACGCGTTGTAAAGGTCACGAAGGATAACACTATTATCATTGACGGTGCCGGCGATCCTAAGGCGATTAAAGACAGAGTAAACGTCATTACCCGCCAGATGCAGGACAGCACATCCGACTACGACAGGGACAAATACAACGAGCGCATCGCAAAGCTTGCCGGCGGCGTTGCAGTTATCAAAGTCGGTGCTGAAACCGAAACTGAAATGAAGGAAAAGAAGCTCCGCATAGAGGATGCCCTCAATGCTACACGCGCAGCGGTCGAAGAAGGAATTGTTGCAGGCGGCGGTACAGCTTATGTTATGGCTTCATTGGCAGCAGAAAAGCTCCTTGACCAGCTTGAAGGCGATGAGAAAACTGGAGCCTCCATTGTTGTAAAGGCCCTTCAGGCTCCCATCCGTCAGATTGCCGAGAATGCTGGCGTTGAAGGTGCGGTTATTCTTGAGAGGGTTAAGAGCAGCAATAATGTAAACTTTGGCTTTAACGCCGCTACGGAAGAATTCGTAGACATGATCGACGCAGGAATAGTTGACCCGACAAAGGTCTGCCGCAGCGCAATTCAGAACGCCGCATCAGTTGCCGCTATGGTTCTCACAACTGAAAGCCTCGTTGCCGACATTCCGGAACAGCACAATACAGCAGGCTATGACGCCGGCGGAATGGGCGGAATGGGTGGAATGGGCGGAATGTTCTAATCGCCCGCAAAAATTCATAACTTAATTTATATCGCTCCGTGAATGGTTTCCATTCGCGGGGCGATATTTGCGCTTGACATAAATTTCAAATCAAGTTAGAATAAATCGATGATAATGGTAAGGATAGAGGGGAAATCCTTTAACATTCATTGCTTATCACCGGATATGGCGCTTTTTGCCGTATATCCGTAAATTTTTGGTTATCATAAACACCGGTACATCTTAATATGAATGGAGGTGTGTAACTTACTATGCCTTTCATTGAGATTATCGGCATCATCTTAGTATTGATGCTGGTTTTTGTAGTCGCTTTTTTACTCGGTATTTTATACCGTAAACGCGTTGCCGAACGCGAGATACAGAGTGCTGAGGAGGAAGCTAAAAGAATAATAAACGAGTCTATTAAAGCCGCTGAAAATAAGCGGAGAGAGGCTCTTTTAGAGGCAAAGGAAGAAATACACAAAAACCGCGCCGAATATGAGCGCGAAGTTAAAGAGCGTAGAGCGGAACTTCAGAAACAGGAGCGCCGCCTCCAGCAAAAAGAAGAAACGCTTGACAAAAAAACGGACTTGCTCGAGAAAAAAACGGAACAGCTTAACCGAAAAATAGCGGCCGCTGAGGAGCAGCAGGAAGAGATTGCCCTGCTCAAGCGCAGTCAGCTTGAACTTCTGGAAAAAATTTCTGGATATACGGTTGAGGAAGCAAAAGAACACATCATAGAAAACCTCAAAAATGAGGTTACTCACGAAATGGCTCTTAAAATTAAAGAGGCTGAAACAAAGTATAAGGAAGAAGCGGAGGCCCGCGCAAGAGAGATTATTACTCTTGCCATACAGCGTTGCGCAGCAGATCACGCTTCCGAAGTTACCGTTTCCGTCGTACCTCTCCCCAACGACGAAATGAAAGGCCGCATTATAGGCCGTGAAGGACGCAATATCCGGGCGATAGAAACGCTGACAGGTGTTGACCTTATTATTGACGATACCCCCGAAGCGATAACGCTTTCAAGCTTTGACCCAGTAAGACGTGAGGTTGCCCGCCTTGCCCTTGAAAAGCTTATTCAGGACGGCCGGATTCATCCGGCAAGAATTGAAGAAATGGTTGCCAAAGCGCAGCGTGAAGTCAACGCGACAATTAAAGCCGAGGGCGAAAGAGCCGTATTTGAAACCAATGTCCACGGTCTGCATCCCGACATTATAAAACTGCTCGGACGTATGAAATACCGTACCAGTTATGGTCAGAATGTTTTGAGCCATTCAATAGAGGTTTCTCACATTGCAGGACTTATTGCCTCAGAGCTTGGAGTAAATGTGGCCGTTGCGAAACGTGCCGGGCTGCTCCATGATATCGGAAAAGCTATCGACCACGAGGTTGAGGGAAGCCATGTAACAATCGGTGTTGACCTTGCACGCAAGTACAAGGAAAGCGAAGAAGTAATACATGCCATTCATGCACATCATGGTGACGTAGAGCCTCATACTATTATAGCCTGCATAGTTCAGGCCGCGGATACTATTTCCGCTGCTCGCCCCGGAGCCCGGCGCGAAAACATTGAAAACTACGTCAAACGTCTCGAAAAGCTTGAAGAAGTTTCAAGGAGTTTCGGTGGCGTTGAAAGCTGTTATGCCATTCAGGCTGGACGCGAAATACGCATTATGGTAAAACCTGAAGAAGTGTCTGAGGACGAAATGGTTCTTCTTGCGCGAAGCATCGCCAAAAAGATTGAAGATGAACTGACTTATCCCGGACAGATTAAAGTCCATGTGCTCCGCGAGACAAAAGCGGTTGAATATGCAAAATAACCAAAATTTTTATATTTGAGCAAATAATAAATGCGCGTTTCAACAGGAATTATTCTGAAGAAACGCGCATTTTTAAATCATTTTGGAACCTTTAACAAATTATCAAAGGTCTAAATTTACAAATGCCCCAAATCGGCTTTTTCAAGGAATTTATTGCCTGTTTTTAGGCTGTAGGCTATTGCATTTGACGGAATTATTGTATATACTGCTTTAGGTAATTGTAAATATTTTTTTAACTTTTCCTGCCGTGACCATCGAAAGTAATCATAAAAGCGGCGCTGACGGGCAAAAGTTAAAAAGATAATATAATATCAATTTAATAAGGAGAACAAGCGATGAGACGAATCAGGAGAACCATGTCAATTTTTATGGCAACCCTCATGATGACTGCTACACTGAGCGCCTGCTCTGGTGGCAAGGAAAATGAGAAGTCTACGCAGAATCCGGAAGAACCCCAAAATACTGCTGCCGAACCGGTGGCGGGAGGCGACCTTAAGGTCGGAATAGCCCAGGATCTGGACGACAGCATCGATCCTCACAAAATGGTATCGGCCGGTACAAGAGAAGTTTTGTTCAATGTATATGAAGGTCTTGTAAAACCGGATACCCAAGGAAATCTGAACCCCGCTGTTGCAAGCGACTTTAAGATTTCCGAAACAGGTGATACGTTCACATTTACATTGCGCGATGGGATCCTTTTCCATAATGGAAAACCAGTACCCGTTGCCGATGTATGCTATTCCCTAAAGCGCGCCGCGGGACTTGATACGGGAACCCCGCTGATAAAGGGGTTTGAAAATATCAAATCCGTTGAGGCAACAGGCGATAAAACGGTAGTTGTAACACTAAAGAAACCCGACATTGAGTTTCTTGCAATGTTTACCGCCGCTATTATTCCTGAAGGCAACGACCCTACAAAAGAAGTAATAGGGACAGGCCCCTTCAAATTCGTATCACGTTCTCCGCAGGAAAACATAGTGCTTCAGAAGTTCGACAAATATTGGGGTACTCCTGCCTATGTAGATACGGTCACTTATAAAATTATAGACCACGCCGAAACTCTTGTTATGTCGCTCAAGGGCGGAACCATAGATCTTGTCGCTCATTTGACAAGCGCACAGGTGAAAGAGCTTGGAAGCGACTTTACCGTAAAAGAAGGCACTATGAACCTTGTCCAGGCCGTATATTTAAACAATGCGGCTGAACCTTTCAACAACGCAAAGGTTCGTCAAGCATTAAGCTATGCCATTAACCGTCAGGAAATTATGGACTATATTGCAGACGGAAGAGGCGCACCTGTAGGAAGCAGCATGTACCCCGCATTTAAAAAATATTTCCGCTCCGATCTTGTAGATTATTACAAATACGAGACGGAAAAGGCAAAACAGCTTCTTGCTGAGGCCGGATATCCAAATGGTTTTGAAATGACCATAACGGTTCCTTCAAATTACAAACCTCACGTTGATACGGCGGAAGTAGTCGCCCAGCAGTTGAAAGCCATAGGAGTCACTGTCAATATCCAGTCGGTTGACTGGGGAACATGGCTGAGTAAAGTCTATCAAGGGCGCGACTATCAGAGCACCATCATCGGCGTGGACGCCT
>JAAYWX010000021.1 GCA_012516225.1 Clostridiales bacterium | reverse complement strand
GTCCTTTATCTCCTCAGCAAGCGCCTTGAAGTTTTCCTGTCCGGACTGAAAGCTTAAATTGACAACTTCTCCGCCCAAACGGGAAAATTCATCGGCGAAGATTTTTCCCGCTGCTTTTGAATATACATCAGCCGTCTGCGTAAGAACAGCCGCCTTTCTGCAGTCCATACTATATGCAAGATTTGCGGCGGCACCACACTGGAAACTGTCTGTAAAGCACATACGGAAAAAGTTGTCCGCATCTATCTTAGGGCTTGAGCAAGAAACGCCTATTACCGGAATTTTTTCTTTTTCAAAAAGCGGCAGGCAGTATGATGCATTTTCGGAGTCATAAGCCCCCAAAACCGCTGCCACATTTGAGTATATCAGCGATTTCGCGGCATTTTCAGAGCCATTTTCAGAGGACATACTGTCCGCCTCAAGAAGTTTAACGTTGTATGTCACACCGTTTATATCGACTGTGGGGCATACTGCATTGGCATATCTAAACCCAAGTACTTCCCGCATGGCCCCGGGAGCATCATCGCCGGTTAACGGCTCAATTACGCCTATATATATTGTGTTTTCTTTTTCATCCGTACTTCCGAATATATTTTTGTCTCGCTCAACGGCCCCGCAAAATATCAGCAGTGCCGCAACAAGACAAAGCGACAATACCAATAACAGAATCTTTTTCATTTGAACTCCTATCAATAAAATTTTTAGACTCTATTATGATTTTTCCTTTGTATAATATAACAAAACGGTTACAAATGCAAGCAATTGAAACAAAAATATAAGTTTTATACAAATTTAGGCTGTAAATTTTGCCGGGTCTATACTTATTTAATTATTCGCGGGCTTTCACGCCAGTCCGCGTCACCACGGTGCTCCGACAAGGATCGATAGCCCAGAACATAAAGGTCATGTGCGGCGCTGCCGAGTTCAAATATTCTCTGGCACTCGCAAGGCTGTCTTCTGACTGCTGCGGGTTTTGCGATTACCGGTATTGAAGATTTTTCGGAAATTATCTTGGCAACATTTCTGCCTTTTTCGTTTAAGGCAAGAATTCGGGCAAAAGGCGGAATTCCGTCTGTATCCCCGGCCTTTATGCCCAAAGCCGCGCTTATGCACATTCTTCGTATTCTTGAAAGAGCGTAACGTTTAGTTTTTACGGAAGAATAAATACTTTCAAGTGATGTTTCCGTACGGGCAGCAGAGTATATTCTGTTTGAAAGTCCCTCAGCATAATCCGGCAGTGACGCAAAATCGCTTTCTTTAAGCATACGCAGACGAGAAAGTATGGCACATTCCAGTGAACTCATTGTTACCGGACCTCTTCCCTGCTCCGTTTCCCGAGCATAGACTTCCATAGCCCGATGAGGAACATAAGCGGATATTGATTTTCCGGCAGCAATCATCCCGCGTATGCTTGATGCCGACCCGCCTTCTTCATCATGACCTGCGCCGAATCTTCTGACAGTTATGGGCTTAATGCCGGAGGCTAAATTTTGCAGTGCCTTCAAATATTCGACTGCAAGAATATTGTTAGGTGTTGAAAGGTATTTGGCAAGCTCACCGATTTGTTTCGCGGCGGCATTCTGCCTTGCTGATGCGTAAGAAATTCCGGTTTTCAGCTCGTCGGCTATACTTGCATGTACAGAAGGATTTAAAAGTGAGGATGAAATTTTGCTGAGAATTTCCAAATCTCCGCATTCGCTGCCGAAACTTATATAATCGATGCACCCAAGTGCGTCCAAAAGACCTACTGCCCCTTCCGAGAATTTTTCGGCTGAAGAAATCGCCCAAGGCAACGGAAGTTCCAATACTAAGTCTGCACCGCACATTACAGCCGCTTCCGCTCTTGCGTATTTGGAGAAAATTGCAGCCTCTCCTCTTTGCACAAAGTCGCCGGACATTACACAGACTACGGCCGTATCTTCAGAAACGGATTTTCTGCTCTCTTCTATATGATACATATGCCCGTTATGAAAAGGGTTGTATTCTGCGATTATACCGATAATTTTCATATTTTCCTCCTGTATCCGAGAGAGATTTTTATGCAAGTCCGTTTGGAATATCCGCATGCTTTTTTACTGACGACGTTTCAGGCTTCCCTGAAAATATTCAAAATATTTGCATGCCATTTAAAAATACTTAAAAAAGTCACAAAAAGGCTTGATTTTTGGCGCAAACTTGGATTAAAATAGCAAGGTGTGATTTTATAGTAATTTATTTACTATTTTACATTTTACCCGATGGGAAAACAATATGGAAAGGGATAGCGATATGAAAATTTTGGTCATAAACGCAGGAAGTTCATCGTTGAAGTATCAGCTTTTCGATATGGACGGGGAAAAGGTTCTGGCAAAAGGACTTTGCGAGCGCATAGGGATTGACGGACATTTGAAGCACACCCCTCTTGTCGAAGGGAAAAAGGTTTTTGATGAAGATATCAGCCTTCCAACCCATGCCGAGGCAATTTCTGCCGTTATAGAAAAGCTTACAAGCCACGAATATGGCGTTGTTTCTTCAATGTCGGAAATTAATGCCGTCGGTCATCGTGTGGTTCATGGCGGAGAATTCTTCTCGTCATCCGTCCTTATTACAGACGAGGTTCTGAAAGCAATCGAGGCATGCACTCCGCTTGCCCCCCTTCACAATCCGGCAAACATCACCGGAATTGAAGCATGCAAGAAAGTTATGGGCGACAAAGTTCCGCAGGTAGTGGTTTTCGATACGGCTTTCCATCAGACAATGCCGGGCAAGGCGTTTACTTACGCTATTCCCAAAGAGTATTACGAAAAGGACAAGATCCGCCGATATGGTTTCCATGGTACAAGCCACCGTTATGTTTCGGCACGCGCAGCGGCGTTGATGGGCAAGCCTATTGAACAGCTTAAGCTTATATCCTGCCATATGGGAAACGGCAGCTCCATCTGTGCCATTGAAGGCGGCAAGAGCGTTGATACATCCATGGGCTTTACTCCTCTTGTTGGTCTTCCTATGGGTACCCGCTGCGGAGATTTGGACAGCGGCATAATACAATTTTTGATGAACAAATACGGATACAGTATTGATGAAATAATGACTATTCTGAATAAAAAGTCCGGCGTTTTGGGCGTTTCCGGTGTTTCCAGCGACTTCCGCGACCTTGACAATGCCGCGGCGGAAGGAAACAAGGACGCGAAACTTGCGCTTGACCTTTTCCATTATAGTGTTGCAAAGGTTATCGGTTCATATGTCGCCGCTATGAACGGAGTTGATGCTATTATATTCACCGCGGGAATAGGCGAAAACAGCAAGGGCACAAGAGCCGCCATATGCGAATATCTGACCTATCTCGGCTGCAAGGTTGATCCGGAAGCAAATTCAAAGCGCGGAGAGGAAGTTTTCATCTCAACTTCGGACAGCAAGGTTAAGCTCCTTGTTATCCCCACCAATGAGGAACTTGTAATTGCAAGGGATACTAAAGACATCGTTTCAAAGTAAAGCATATAAAAAATAAAGCTCACAAGCCTAAAATAAACTACCTTGATTGGTGATTCCCTCACCAGTCAAGGTAGTTTATTTTTGCTATAAAAATTCATTGCAGAGGGCTGTAAGCAGCTCTACATGGCGCTCTTCGTCCAGTATTATTCTTTCGAGAACTTTCCTTACTGCGTTGTCGTCAATTTGGGTTATACGCAGTTTATAGCTTGTTATTGCGGCCCTTTCGCAGGCCAAATCTTCCCTTAAATAAATTCGCGGGTTTGTTTCATAGCTTATGCACTGCGAACTCCAATAGTTGTAGCCTCTTCCGAGTTTTACAGCAATACGCGGATTTCCGCCCAGACTGACGATAAGACTGCCGAGCATCTTCATATGTCTCATTTCAACGGCGGAAATGCACCTCAGAACTTCTGAAATCCTGCCGTATGGTGTTGCAATGTGCTGGTATGTATAAACGGAAACGGCGCTCATTTCGCTGATTATTCCGGCATAATCATTTGTGAGAAGGGATGCGTATAAAATGTTTTTCTTCTCTGCCTTGGGCGGAGGGTAAGGTATCCGCAACTCGCACATTCTTTGAATTTCGCCCATACTCGCCTCCTTTATTCTGCGCTTTTGAAGTGCTGGCATATAACCCTGTATAATGTATACGAATATTTCCGGATATTATGTTGCGCATATTAAAAAAAGTGATTGTTTTCCTGTTAAATATTTGACTGGAAGTCTGTATGATAAAGCTTAAAGCAAAGAACCGAAGCCGTAAAAACGGTTCCGGTTCTTTGCTCTTGCAATATGATGTTTATTCCTTCCTGAGATTTTCGATTATTCGGCAGATAAGGTCTGTGCGCATAAAAGGAGTTATCATGTAATAGCCGTCGATATAATCTTCCATGCTTCTGGCAATATCCGTAGTTAGTGAAACGGCAAGCTCAGATGCCTGAGCCTTGTCGAGCCCCTCATACTGCTTAATTATCTCGTCGCATATGCTTATGCCTGCTATTTCGCTGTTCATATAGCAGGCGTTTCTGTGCGAAACGATAGGCATTACGCCGCCGAGTATCTTTCCGTTAAGTTCACTTCGCGCATATTTTAGATTTTCAAGAGCGCGCGGAGAATGGACGGGCTGAGTTAGAAAAGCGTCCACTCCGTGTTCGAGTTTATCTTTTGCGTGACGGAGCTGATTTTCAAAATTAAGTGCGTTTAAATTCAGGGCGCCGAAAACTCTAAAAGGTCCTCTTGCAAGTTCTTCGCCCAAATCGCGTATATATCCCGCCAGAACAACGGAGTTGAAGTTAAATACGCTTTTTATGCTTCCTCTCTCTGACGTTGGGACGGGATCGCCAGTAACCACAAGCACATTGTTTACACCCTCAATATTAAGTCCGAACAAAAGCGCCTTTGTTGCTATTATGTTGCGGTCCCGGCAGGTCATGTGCGGAATCGGGTCTATATCAAGCTCTCGTTTCAGCTTGCAGGCGAGAATGCTGCTGTCAGCACGCGCACGGGATATGGGGCAGTCTGCGATAGTGACAGCGTCGGCGCCGGCGGAGCGCAGCATATGGGCACCGTCCATAAATGCGCGTATATCAGAATTTGCCGGCGGGTCAAGCTCAACGACGAATACTTTTTTGCCGCTTTCGATTTTTTTCCAGAGTCTGTTTTCAACTTTTTCTACTTCAACATAAGTTTTTTGGCTGAAATCCGGTTGCGGAATCCCGTTTTTTTCATTTAGAAGCCGGCGGGTTTTTGAAATATGCTCCGGAGTAGTTCCGCAGCACCCTCCTATTATGCGGATGCCTGAAGCAGCAATTTCAGCAAGTCCGCGAGCATAATAAGAGGAATTGTTTTCAAAATACATTCGGTTTCCCACCATGGTCGGGTAACCGGCATTAGGCATTGCAATCAAGGGTTTTGAAGCATCGGATATCTTGCCGAGCAGCTTTATCATGTGGCTGGGGCCGGACAGACAGTTAAGACCGAAAATATCTATGTTTTTATCATCATCTACCGCTTTCTGGATTCTTGCAAGGGAAACTCCCTCGCGGGTATAACCATCAGGTGAAACGGCAAACGAGCATATAACAACAGCTCCGGGATCCACCTCTTTTATGTGGGCTGCAATTTCGTTAAGCCCTTCAGGCGAGGAAAAAGTTTCAAAAAGGAAATGACGAGCACCAAGCTCAAGAAAACGGTCTGCAATTTTGATATACTGCGCGGCGTTGCTGACATTTTCAATGTAAGGTATAGGCCCTATATCAGCAAAAACAGCGACATCCGTCCCTGCCGCTACGTTTTGCGCCATTTTCCAGCCGCTGTCGATTATTTTAAAAACAGTATCTTAATCGCATTCAAGACTTATGGTATTGGCGGCAAATGTATTTGTTTTTATGGCATCGCAGCCTGCTTCTATATATTCTTTGTGAATTGCCGACACTCTGCCGGGATAAAGAAGATTGGCGAATTCGCAGCATTCTGGCTCGTGTCCGTACTTTTGCGTATAGTAGGTTCCCATAGCACCGTCAAAAAGTACGGTTCCGCTGTTCAGCTTTTCCGTGAAGTTCACAGTTTATTCCTCCCTATCCCAATACTTCTTTTGCAATATCAGCGGCACGCTTTGCGTCTTTTGCGTAATAGTCAGCTCCGATTTCCATGGCGTAATCTTCCGTCAGAACCGCACCACCGACCATTATTTTGCATTTATGGCCGCTTTTATGCAGAGCTTCAACTGTTGAGGCCATTGCAGGCAGTGTGGTTGTCATGAGCGCACTCAGCCCGATAAGGCGCACATTCTCGCGGACGGCGGTTTCAACGACTTTTTCAGGGGGGACGTCCCGTCCAAGGTCAATCACCTGATAACCGTAATTCGCAAGTATGGTTTTGACTATGTTTTTCCCGATGTCGTGAATATCTCCTTTAACGGTCGCAACTATGATTGTTCCTTTTGAAACAGATTTGTCCCCTTTTTTTGCGATACTTGTTTTAAGAACTTCAAATGCTTCACAGGAGGCATCTGCCGAGCGCATAAGCTGAGGAAGGAAAATTTCGCCTTTCTCATACCTTTCTCCGACGGCATCAAGGGCGGGAATGAGAAACTCATTTATTATTTCAAGTTCTGTCTTTGTCTCAAGAAGTCTGAGAGTAATAGCTTTCGCTTCGGATTTTAACCCCTTCGCAACTGCCTCGAAAATATTATCGGTTGCGGATTGCGATAAAGCGGACTGCTGTGATTTCGTTTAGGCAAAGAGTTCTACAAAACTTTGACATCCCAAATCAAACCCTTTTAGAAGGTTAAACGCATAGACAGTATCCATCATGGCCGGAATATTGGGATTTAGAATAGGCAGGTCAAGTCCGTTTTCAAGTGCGAGTGCGAGAAAAGTACTGTTTATAAGTTCACGGTTTGGCAGTCCGAAAGAAATGTTTGATACGCCCAGAACCGTATGCAGTCCGAGCTTTTCTTTAACCATGCGTACGGCGTTGAGGGTTTCCATAGCTGAACTCTGAGAGGCGGAAACGGTAAGGCAGAGACAGTCTATAAAAACATTGTTTTTGCTTATTCCGCTCATCTCGCAGGCGGATAAAATGCGCTTTGCTATTTCAAACCTTTCTTCTGCTTTTTCCGGAATACCGTGTTCGTCCATGGTAAGCCCTATTACAGCGGCACCGTATTTCTTGGCAACCGGCAGAATTGCCGACAGCCTGTCCTCATCCCCGTTTATGGAATTTATGATTGCTTTGCCGCAGAATGCCCGCAGACCGGTTTCTATAACTTTTGGGTCATTCGAATCTATCTGCAGTGGAAGGTCGGTTACGGCCTGCAGCCCTTTTACACAGTCGGCCATGAGCGATACTTCGTCAATTCCGGGAAGCCCGACATTTACATCCAGAATATCCGCTCCTGCATCTGCCTGCTGTATGCCTTGAGAGAATATATAGTCGAAATCCCGTTCCCTTAGTGCCTGCTGGAAACGCTTTTTGCCGGTAGGATTAATGCGCTCTCCTATAACTCTCACGCCGTCTGCGGTTACAAGCTTAGTCGCGCTGCATATTCTCGTTTTTCCGTCCAAAGTACGGACAGCGCGTTTCCTGTTTTGCATTTTGGCGGCAAGCGCTTTAATGAAGTCGGGATCTGTTCCACAGCAGCCGCCTACAAACTGCACTCCTGCAGCGGCACATTCCGACATTTCACAGGCAAATTCTTCCGCTCCGATATCATAATGTCCGGTCCTTGCGTCCGGAAGACCCGCATTTGCTTTGACTATAAGAGGAAGAGGGCTGACTGCACCTATTCGGCGGATAATAGGAATTAGATGTTTCGGTCCCAGTGAGCAGTTTACTCCTATTGCATCCACACCAAGTCCGGTTATGGTTTCGGCAAAGCACTCTGCAAGGCAGCCTGTAAAAGTACGCCCGTTCTCTTCAAATGACATAGTTGCAAAAATCGGGAGGTTTGTATTCTCCTTTGCGGCAAGAACGGCAAGCCGCAACTCGGCAAGATCGGTAAAGGTTTCAAAGGCGATCAAATCTGCTCCCGCTTTTTCACCTTCCATAACTATCTCGCGGAACATTGAATATGCCCTGTCAAAGGACAATGTTCCGGAAGGCTCAAGCATTTCACCGATCGGCCCCACATCAAGGGCGACAAGCGCCCTGCCGCCTGCTGCTTTTTTGGTTATTGCGACAATTGCACCGATTATTTCCTCCAGTGTGCGTCCGCTGCCGGCAAGCTTGTGCGCGTTGGTGCTGAATGTATTTGTATAAGCGATCCTGCTTCCCGCATCTATATAGGCGCGATGAATTTCTTCGAGTATGTCGGGGTTGTCGAGAGCAAAAAGTTCCGGCAGCATTCCAGCAGGCAGACCCGAGCGCTGCAGCATGGTTCCCATAGCTCCGTCCAGAATGACGAATTCTTCGTTTAAAAGCTCATATAATTTGTCCATAGCAAGTTACCCCGCTTTCTCTGAATCGGCATGTATTTTGAAGCAAACAGCCGCCGCAGCCATCATCCCGGTGCTTCTGCCTGTTTTTTGAAATACCTATAATGGCGGTTACGCTTTTTTTAGGAATCATCAGCCCGCTTTCGGTTACGCTGACTCCAATTTTTCGGGAGGTATCCAAAGCGGCACAAAAATCTTTCTGTATCGAAAGCGGCAAGTCCCCGTATCCGGGACTGAAGCGGTCTGTCAGATAAAAGCCCTGAGAATTATATTCCCGAGTAAGTTTATCTTCAACCTTGCCGCAGAGATTTTCAACAGCGCTGCTTGCACAGGCATCCAATGCCGCTGCAAAAGCAATGTCCTTTATTTGCCATTTTCTTATAAGTGCATCAACATCGGTTCCGATAGTGGCGCAGAAAATTACACACATTCCGCAGTCATGCAAAAGCGCAGCAATGGCTTTACCTTCAAGTCTAAGGCAAGTTCCGGGGAGTGTGACTGCGTCGGAATGTTCAATCCGGCAGATTTTATATACCACACGAGGACGGGAATTTTCGATTGTCATTCGGGCGGCTTTTTCCAGATCGTCTTTTTCCCGTCCGCTTGGAATACCGCGGCAGCCCATATAGCGGTATGCTTCGGCAAAGTCTATTTCTATATCATATTTTTCCATGGCACACCTCTGCGGATTATTGATGTTAGTATATCTTACTTTAATAAATTTGTGAAGTGAAGAATTTCCGGCAGACGTAATTTATAACAAATGTATTAATCCGATTGACAAGGGACAAATTCAGTTGTAGAATTTATCAGCGAGTGAGCCGAACGACCGCGGGCATAAGGCGAAAGCCTGTGCGTGAGGAAAGTCCGGGCTCCATAGGGCAAGG
>JAAYWX010000212.1 GCA_012516225.1 Clostridiales bacterium | reverse complement strand
GGCACATACGCGGTCGTCATGCCCGTAACCAGCTATAAGGCTTCTGTCAAAACCTACTTCGCGAACCGGATAGGCGGGAACAGCCGTCAGCTCTGCAGAAAGAAAGTCCTCTTCGGTAATTCCGTACTTTTTATTGAGCAGATCAAGAACAGCAAGCTTTACCTTGTCGGTAACGTCCTCCTTGTCGGGAATAGTTCCTATAATTATGTTAAGGTTCTCTCCCGGGACAAACTCATCCGCCGTCTTTTTTCTTTGTTCCTTGTTAAGGTGCGGGAGAAGGTCGGTAATCTGGAAAACAGGGTCGGATTCATCTTTGCCTATGCAGATTTCCAAAGTTTCCCCGTTTTTCAGTGCAATGACGCCATGGAGCTCCAAAGGTATGGTAAGCCACTGATACTTTTTAATTCCGCCGTAATAGTGCGTTTTAAAATAGCATATCTCATTGTCCTCATAGACGGGAACCTGCTTTAAATCAAGTCTTGGGCTGTCAACGTGCGCTGCCGCGATCACGGCTCCCTCAGAAAGAGGTTTTTTCCCTATAACTGCAAGCATAAGAGCTTTTCCGCGGTTTGAGCTGTAAATTTTTGTTCCGGGCTTAAGCTCCATACCAGCCTTGTAAGGAACAAAACCTTTGTTCTCTGCCAGTGCTATTGCCGACTTGACAGCTTCTCTTTCTGTCTTTGCACCGTCAAGAAAGCTCATATACCCTCTGCAGTAAGCTTCCAGAAGTTCGCGTTCCTCTTCGTCTATCAGCTCATACCCGTTTTTCTGCTGGTAAAACAGCCTGTCTTTTCTCTCTGATTTTTCCTTCGCCATTCCAGCTACCTCCCAATTATATTATTAAATAACTGCGTGCATTTTTCTATAAAATCTTCTTCGCTTCCGTCGTTGGAAACAATATAGTCGCAGTTTTCGGCAAAAAACTCATCCGGCTTTTGTGCTGAAACTCGCAAAGCCGCATACTCTTTTGAAATGTTCTCACGCCGCATAAGGCGTTCAATACGCATTTCTGCCGGTGCGGTGACTCCCACCGTTGCCTTGCATATGTTTGCAATTCCGCTCTCAATAAGTGCTATGGCATCGATCGCGGCAAACTCGCCGCCTTTCCTTGCCCAGTCCAAAATCTGCCTTTCTATTTCCTCACCGACAAATCTGTGGGTAATTTCGTTAAGTGCCCGAAGATCCTCAGGATTTGAAAAAACAATTTCTCCGAGAGCTTTTGTATCATGAGAATTTTCCTGAATTGCTCCGGGGAATCTGTCATTTATGGCTGAGCGCATTTGAGCGCTCTCCTGAAGAAGCCTGTGATAAACTTCATCACAGTCAATTACCAGTCCGCCCATGTGCTTTATTACGTTCAGCGCTGTTGTCTTTCCGCATCCCGTACCGCCGGTAATACCTATTATAGTCATGGATGCGGCCAGCGCCGTAAAAACATCCCTTGCCGAAACTGCACCCTCGCGAATAATAGTATATGGTGTTTTTGTCAGATCAACAAGTGTCGACTCCCTGCCGACAGCACAATCCCCGCCGTCTATAATTCCTTCTATTTTCCCGTCAAAATACTGCAATACTTCCTTAGCGCTTACCGGGCTTTTTGCTCCGGAAGGGTTCGCCGAAGGGGCCGCAAGAGGAAAGTCAATGCTGTGCAAGAGTTCTTGAAGCTGCGGATGATCCGGACATCTCAGCCCCACGGTATCGCCGTCCGCACGCACAATAGCGGGAACTATATTTTTTGATTTTAGCACAATAGTGAGCGGTCCCGGCCAAAAAACCTCCGCAAGAACATAAGCCGCTCTTGGTACATCGGTACAGAGTTTTTCAATTGCGCTGCTGTCCGGAACCATAAGAGAAAGCGGTTTATTTTCCGGCCTGCCTTTAACTTCAAATATTCTTCCCACTGCTTTTTCGTTAAACCCATCCGCCGCAAGTCCGTAAACCGTTTCAGTCGGTACGGCAACGAGCCCTCCGGACTTCAGAATGTCCGCTGCCTCAGAAATCCTGCCGCTTAGTACCTGAGTTTCCATCCAATCACTCCAAAGGAAATTATTCTCCTGCAGAAGCCTTCAGCCGTTCTGCCTGATCCGCGGTGACAAGAGCATCTATAAGCTCGTCAAGATCGCCGTTCATAATCTGATCTATTTTATAAAGCGTAAGGCCTATCCTATGGTCTGTTACACGTCCCTGCGGAAAATTATATGTGCGTATACGCTCGGAGCGGTCACCTGTCCCGATCTGGCTTCTGCGTTCAGCCGCAAAAGCCGCATTCTGTTTCTGTTGTTCGGCCTCATAAAGCCTCGACGCAAGTATTTTCATCGCCCGCTCGCGGTTTTTATGCTGGCTGCGCTCGTCCTGGCACTCGACAACCGTACCTGTCGGAATGTGCGTTATGCGAATGGCGCTCTCTGTTTTATTGACGTGCTGTCCTCC
>JAAYWX010000211.1 GCA_012516225.1 Clostridiales bacterium | reverse complement strand
CTGCTTATACCCGCATTTGATTCCGTACGGACAGAATGGAAAGAAGCTGTAAATCTGCTTGGAGGCAGTTGTTCTGTATTTTGGATGAAAGTCGGAATACCGGTTTTATTTCCCAGTATTTTAAGCACAATAAGCGTACTTTTTGCCAATGCTCTTTCGGCTTACGCGACAGCATACGCTTTGCTGCAAAATAACTTCTCGCTGCTGTCCATCCGCATTTCCGAACAATTTGTGGGAGATATAACACTGCATAAAGAATTTGGTTCTGCCCTTGCGGTTGTGCTTATGCTGCTTATGGTTTCATCAATACTGATCAACAACCGTATCGGTATGAAAAGCGGAGGAGGGTATGCAAAATGAAAAAGAACCACTCATCCGGCGTAATTATGGTGCTTATTTCCGTATATCTGATTTTTCCGCTTGCACTAACTTTCCTTTATTCGATTTTTGAAGAATGGACTGGCATGCTTCCACGCGGAATTACATTTAGTTATTATATTAAGTTGTTTTCGGATACTTCATTTATTTTATCGGTTTTCAGGACAATAACTGCGTCAGTCCTTCCTGTGCTTATATCTGCTGCTGTCATTTTGCTGGTTATGTATGCTGTTGTGGTATATATACCTGGCTTGGACAAATATGTACAGATTTTATGCACAATTCCATATGCAATCAAGGGCATTATTCTTGCTGTAGGCATTCTTGCAATGTATTCTGATGCGCCGGGAATTTTCTCAAACCGCATGATTATGCTTATCTGCACCTACTGCGTTATTATATTGCCGTATATGTATCAGGGAATACGAAACAACCTTGCCGCAGTTAACGCAAAGCAACTGATTGAAACCGCCCAAATGCTCGGGTGCTGCAGGCTGCCTGCCTTTTTCCGCATCATCGTCCCTAATATATTGCCGGGCATAACTGTCTCGGCTATGCTCTCTATGTCTATAATCTTTGGCGACTTTACTGTGGTCAATATTCTTGGAGGCAATTATTATGAAACGGCTCAGATATATCTCTCAAATATTATGCGTCAATCGGGGCATATGAGCAGCGCTGTCATAATGATATTGTTTATCGTTACAATGCTTATTTCAACAGCAGTATTTTCTGCGAAAAACAAATATACCAAGGAGGAAAGGTAGAGGCACAATGCCGTATATACAACTTAAAAATTTAAATAAAACATTCGGAAAAAATCATGTTTTGAAAAATATCAGCATGGATATTGAAAAAGGGCAGTTTGTAACCCTGCTCGGTCCGTCGGGATGCGGAAAAAGCACTTTGCTTCGCTGCATTGCTGGACTGGAGGATGTTACAAGCGGAACTATCCTTTTAGGCAGTGAAGATATTACGCACAAAAGTGCAAAAAACCGCAAAATCGGCATGGTGTTCCAGCAATACAGCCTATTTCCGAACATGAACGTATACGACAACATTGCTTTCGGGCTAAAAATGAAGAAAATAGATAAAAAAGAGATTGAAAAAAAGGCAAGGGACGCCATCGCAATGGTCGGACTGGAAGGCAAAGAAAATGAATATCCTTCACATTTGTCAGGCGGTCAGCAGCAACGGGTTGCGCTCGCCCGCTCTATCGTAACCGAGCCCAAAGTTCTTTTGTTGGATGAACCTTTAAGCGCCATAGACGCAAAACTTCGGAAATCCCTTCAGAGTGAAATTAAAAAAATCCAATCTCAGCTTGGTATTACTACCATATTTGTCACTCACGATCAGAATGAGGCAATGGTTATGTCTGATATAATTCATCTTTTCAACAATGGTACAATTGAGCAGTCAGGCTCCCCTGTCAGTATGTATACCTCTCCATCAACCAAGTTTGCCGCAAGCTTCATAGGGCACTATAATATTTTGACTATGGAAGAGTTTTCCACGCTGGTAGGCTGCGATTTTGAAAAAATGCAGGAAAAGCTTATTGCCATACGCCCAGAAGTGCTTGATATTTCTCTTAAACCTTTCGAGCGGGATGAAAAAACATACCAATTTACTGGAATTGTCGTTGATAATATTCCTCATGGCAATGTGCTCAGATATACCATAGACGTTAATGGAGTGAAGCTGCGTTCTGATGTGCTGTTCCGGAGTTTCCGGCTTTTTGAAAACGGTACGCCCGTTTATTTATGCGTTGAAAAAAGAAATTGTCTTATTCTTTCCGACAACTCTGCTGCGGAAATTGTTTCATCCGGCTGTAGGAACCTTGCGTCTGCCACAGAAGGGTTTTAAGTATTGCCCTCTCGGCGGTAAATTTTATATTTTGTACAACTGATATATTGCCTCTTAATCTCTTTCATAAAAAATGCCGCTGCATTTGTCAGCGGCATTTTTATTTTTTAATGCAAGTTCTCTTCTTGTATGCATGGATTTAGCTCAAAGATTTATTACCAGAAAAGCCAAAAAAGTCCTAAGTTTAGATAAAGTTTATACAGTTTAGGAAGATTTGCACATATTTAATCGAAATTTATAGTGAGATTATGACAGATTGCGGTGTTTTGGTTCTACCCGGTTATAGTACTCGGGTTGATTGTAAACCACCTTTTTGACGGATAAATTGAAATCAATCTAACGGAGCGGCCGCCCGAAGGAAAATTTATTACCTATCTGGAGGTTACCTATTATATGGTAAAAGATTTCATAAACACTCAAGATTTTACGAAACAGGAACTGCTCGACATTATTGATCTTTCATTGGCAATAAAGAAAGCCATCAAAGCAGGTTACTATCCTCCTCTTATGAAAGATATGACTTTAGGAATGATATTCCAGCAGTCTTCCACTCGCACACGCGTTTCATTTGAAACTGCAATGTCACAGATGGGCGGACACGCACAGTACTTGGG
>JAAYWX010000210.1 GCA_012516225.1 Clostridiales bacterium | reverse complement strand
TCCCCAAAGCTTCATATCATTTGCCGTATATCCTACAACAGTCTGTTTGCCTGTTGTTCCGGACGATGCATGTATCCTTACAACTTCATCCATCGGAACCGCAAACAACCCGAATGGGTAGTTATCCCTTAAATCCTGCTTGTATGTAAACGGCAGCTTTACGATATCATCTATGGAATGTATATCTTCAGGCCGCAGTCCAATCTCGTCAAACCTGCGGCGGTACATAGGAACTTTTTCATACACTCTTTTTACCATTGCACAAAGCCTTTCGCTCTGAAGTTCGCGAAGCTTCTCGCGCGGCATTGTTTCAACCTCTCTGTTATAGATATGGTAGCTGTACGACAATTTGAATACCTTCTTTTCTTTTGTTTTTTAGTAATAAAAATATCCGAATGGATTCCGGCTGCGCAGTGCTGATGCTTATATTTAATATTAACATTTTCAAGTCTTTATTTCAACGATTTAAACTGAAAAACAAAAGGTTTGAACAACTGCCCAATTATCCTCCCCCGTATGTTTCAAAAAGCCAGCGAATTGCCTCGATATAGCCTTCAAATCCTTTGCCGCTGATTGTCTTTGCGCAGGCGCTTCTGATATAGGAAATTTTTCTGAAATCCTCCCTGTCATCCGGTGCTGAGATATGGACTTCAACTGTCGGGATTCCAACTGCCTTCACCGCATCCAGCAGTGCTATGCTCGTATGCGTATAAGCGGCGGGGTTTATGACTATTCCGGATGCCCTCCCATATGCATTCTGAATTTTATCTACCAGTTCGCCTTCATGATTGCTTTGAAACAGTTCCACCTCTATATTAAGATTTTCTGCTTCTTTCATTATCATATCAGCAAGTTCCCTGTAAGTCCTCTTTCCGTATATTTCAGGTTCGCGTATGCCCAGCATATTGATGTTCGGTCCGTTAATCACTAATATTTTCATAGTAATCCTCCAGAATCCTTTCGGCAGCGACTTCGGGTTCAGCGTTATTGTCTACGAATACGTCCGCAAAAAGGCGGTATAAAGGTTCGCGCTCCCGCTGAAGGCTGTACAGGGTTTCCTTGCTCTTTGAAAGCGGCCTGCCTTTTATATCAAGTTTGTCAATTTCCCTGCAAATGCAGTAAATTCTGCCGTTTTGGCGGAGAGAGGCATAATTTCTCATATCCTTGACGACTCCGCCTCCGGCAGCTATAACCATTCCCGTAAGTTTTCCCGCTTTTGCAGTTTCTTCCCTTTCAAATTCCCGGAAAACGTTCTCACCGTCTCCTTCAAAAATAGCCGGAATTGTTTTCCCCGCTGTCTTTTCTATCTCCGTATCTATATCGACCAGCTTTTTCCCTGTTCTGTCTGCTATCAGCCTTGCGACAGTGCTTTTCCCGCTCCCCGGCATTCCTATAAGGACTATGTTCCCGCTCTCCGCCCTCAGTTCGCGGATAACCCTTTCCGCCTCGCTGTCCGGTATACTCTTTCTCAAAAAAAGCTCCTGCGCCCGCTTTGCTTGGTATACAAGCATCGGAAGCCCGTCTGTGCACGGGATGCCAAGTCTTTCCGCATCCATTAAAATAACTGTACGGCGGGGATTGTATATAACGTCTACAACACCTGTACAGTTAGGAAAATCACCAACACGAACAAGTGACTCAAGGTTGTCAGGGTACATTCCGACTGGTGTCGTGTTTACAATTATCTCCGAGTCCGCATAGTCACGAAGCCTTTCATATGTTACTTCTCCGCTGCGGGAAATAACTGTTATGCGAGAGGCTCCAAGACGCCGAGCCGCCTTTTGTACAGTCAGGGAAGTCCCGCCGCTGCCAAGTATAAGCGTCTTTCTCCCATTAAAATTTATATCAGCACGGCGAGCCATATAAATAAAACCATTTATATCCGTATTGTATCCGAAAAGGCGTCCGTCTTTTTCTCTTACTATTGTATTTACACACCCTATCTCTTTTGCCTCGTCATCGATTTCATCGCACAGTTTCATTGCCTCGCGTTTATACGGAATTGTTATGTTAAACCCGCCGTAGCATCTGTCGCAGAGTACGTTCTTAAGATTTTCTCCGTCAGTTTCTATCAACCTGTAATCGGAAATTCCAAGTTTGTAATGTATAACTGGTGAGAAGCTATGCCCAAGTTTTTCGCCTAACAGCCCGTATTTTAGTTTTTCGCTGCTCATTCCCCGTTCACCTCAGATTTCCTGATAATTTCCAAGGAAAACAAAGCTCTCGCTGTTCCTTTTAAATTCCTCAAGCATGCCGATTATTCCCGGTTCGCGCACACTTGCTTCTATATCGAAAACAAACATAAATTCGAAATCCCGCCCAGGAATTGGTCTGCTCTCTATTTTCAGTATATTAACATCCATAGCGCCTATAATCGATATAAGCCTGTACAATTCTCCCGGTTCATGTCTGCAGGAAGCGAGGAAACTAATGCGGTTTGCCCCTGGGTAAATCTCCGGTTTCGGAGAAACGCATATAAACCTGGTATAATTGCTGTCGCTGTCCTGAATACTCTCATCCGTTAAGGGGACAAGCCCGTAAAGTTCCGCACAGTTCGGCGAGGAAATCGCCGCCGTACCTTCGTTTTCCGCAGCATATCTTGCGGCCACGGCGGTATTGGCGCAGGTGCTGATTTTCACCTTTTCCCCGAGCCCTTTTAAAAAACGTCCGCACTGGCCTATGGCCTGCTCATGACTTACAATTTCTCTCACATCCGAAAGCTTTGTTCCGGGTCTTGCAAGCAGCTCATGCCTTATGCGGAGTTTCAGACTGCGTACAACGGCAAGCCCGCCTTCCTTAAGAATATCGTACACTGCATGCACTGAGCCGTACGAGCTGTTTTCAACAGGCAGGACTCCATAATCGCATTTTCCGCTGCGCACCGCTTGGCCTACATCGTCAAAAGTATTGAAATAACTTATGTTTCCATGCGGAAACAGTTTATCCGCCGCCTGCTGCGAATATGCCCCTTCTATCCCCTGACAGGCAACCGACGCTGCTTTCGGGAACAGTTCATCCTTCAGAAAAAACTTCTTTATATTTTCTGAAAGTTCCGTTTCCGTGTCCGACAATATCCCCTGATACGAACGGCTAAGCGACATAATTTCCCTGAACAGCCGCCGGGCGTAAACGGACATATCACCGCTTTTCTCCGAAACGGTTCTTAAAATTTCCCTTTCTCTGCTCTTGTCGATAATCGGCCTGCCGCACTGCTTCTTTGCCATAGCCGCTTCGCCGCAAAGTTCCATACGCCTTAGAAACAGCTTTAAAATTTCATCGTCAAGCTTATCTATCTCATTTCTGGTTTCTTCAAGAGTCATCGGTTTCACCGCATTTCTTCCAAAGTCACTTTACCGCCGAGAGCCGAATAGTGCTCAAAAAATCCTGGGTATGATTTCCCTGCCGCTTCCACCCCGATGACGTCTGTTTCTTCGTCACAGAAAGCGGCAGCTATAGCCGCAGACATCACTATCCGGTGGTCGCCGTATGAATTTACCGTTCCGCCTTTCAGTTTTGTCCCAGTTATTTCAAGTCTGTCCGGGTATTCATTTGCTGTCCCTCCAAGGGATTTTATCATTTCGTAGGAAGCCTTTATCCTGTCGCTTTCTTTAAGTCGCAGGCTTGAGGCATTGTAAAGAACGGTTTTCCCCTCAGCTTGAGCGCCCAGTACAGCCAAAACCGGAAAAAGGTCCGGAGTATTGGAAACGTCTATCTCACAAGCTTTAAGCGGAGCGTTGGCAACAGTTACATTTCCGCCTTCAGCGAAAACTTCCGCCCCGAATCTCCTTCGTATGTCT
>JAAYWX010000209.1 GCA_012516225.1 Clostridiales bacterium | reverse complement strand
TGTAATGAAAAAGCCACAAAAATATAACTTTCAGCGACCGAGAAAAATAAACAAACATAGCATAAAAGGTTGCAAGAGGAAAGGCCCGGAAGCAGCAGCCCGAGCCTTGAAAGTTAAATGAGTTGCATATGCAAATAAATAGTCAAAGCCAAAAAATTAAAGAATCGGAGTTTGACTCAAGTGATTTAAGGATTAAGGCTTTATGGAAGGGAATATGTCCATATATTCTTTATCTGTTTTTCAAGAGTTGAATAATACCAGCCTTCACTGCTAAGTTTTTTGCTGTTTGGGTCATTTATTAGGAACATACCGTTTTCATAGCCTCTTATAACTATGAAATGACCATAATCGGTAAAATCTCCGGGGCCGACGTTGACGATAAGGGGGTGTCCGGCATAAAGTTCGGATAGCATACTTTCTTCCGAAAGAGAAACAGTTGATGAAACCAGTCCGTAATTTTGGGCACCGATGGTCATAAGATCCCATGAGGTTCCCGCACCTTCGACATAATATCCGTTGTCTGCGCTGAAATCGGCGACTGAAGAAGGAGTTGCATCAGTATTTCCGGTAAGTCCTACTATGATCATAGACAAGCACGTCGGACCGCAGCCGTTAAGTCCAATAATTCCGGAACCATAGGAGTGGTACCCCCAGCGCTCATCCCACTGAAAAAAGAGGGGAATGCCGTTTCCAAGTTCCGAATCTTGTATTTTTCCCGTGTTTTTATCTTTCCGGTGTTTGGGGTAGTCGAGTACAAAATCCCGCGCATCGGGATTTTTAATAAGGAGTTTTAAAAGGGGCTGAGGATAATTGTCTGCATTTTTGATGACATTGTATATGCGCTTGTCCTCACTTGCAAGGGCGTAAAGCTTTTCAATAATCTCCGAATTTTCCGGATCCATTCCCAGCCCTGCGGGGGTGGGAGGGATTTCATATGTATCAGCATTTTCTGAAGGGAAATTTTCAGCGGGCGGATATAGGTTCATCTGATTTTTTATAAACATTATACCACCCGCAATCAATACAGCGAAAAGAACCAGTTTTAAAAGCGTATGTTTTTTCCGCCTTGTTCCCCTCTTTACAGTTGACGCGACAGCCATAAAAAGTACCAGCTTTCTGTTTGTATATTATTTTTACAGTAAAGCAATGATACAACTTAACTACGCGGAATTTGTGTCCTAATCGTAAATATTGACGCAAATAGACGCAAATAAATGAAAAAGAAATAATTATAGGAAAAGCTCCAGAATAACGGGTATATAATCTTGAATAACAGAAAGTGAAATAATGGAAACGATTAAAAAGAAACTGTACTGGATCGAAACGGATTTGGAATATGTGAGAATAAAGCAGACAAATTGGAGCTGTGGCAAAGTTATTTGAGGAGAAGTGACATCAGAATTGGTTTTAAAATATGCCAAAACCTACCGATAAAGAAATCTACAATAAAATGCCCCATTTCTTTTTTATTTTCTGGATAACATTTTTTCACCGGAACATTATAGAACAGAGCTGCATAAAAACGTAGTATTGCCTTTATGTTCTTGATACGATGAGCACACTCCTGCCGTTACATGCGGCAAGAGTATGACATGCCGTTCCATCCATATCCTAAAAGTTATCTCTTTCTTGTTATGTCAAGCCCGGGCGGAAATTCCCGTCCGGACAACCTTTTAGGCAGCGGTTTTCCTTTTATGATTTACTTAAGAAATTTGCTCAATACGGGCCTACCGCTATATAAATTTCTCAGATGAACACACCCGAGGGAAAAGCATACTATGTTAATGTAATACCTAATTACAAACAGTAAAGGAGACCTGTAGATGGATAATAAGGCAGACAAATGCATACCGCAGGAAACCGTTATAGAAGATGTCCGTCTTGCTCGGGCATATGTGCCTTTTCAAAAATTATGCACGACATTTACTCCTTCAGGTGCGCTTATGAAAGGGACAATTTTCCCGCCGCTGTTCGATGACTACCGCTGGGGAAAGAAAGAGGTGAAGGTGTATGAAGATGAGTAGGGAAGAACTGCTTAAAAAGATTACAGAGCTGGACTTTTATATAATCGACCTGCACCTGTATTTAAATACTCATCCGACAGACATTGAAGCAATTACGCTG
The DNA here is from genome assembly GCA_012516225.1 of Clostridiales bacterium. Lineage (GTDB taxonomy): Bacteria > Bacillota > Clostridia > Oscillospirales > Oscillospiraceae > UBA2658. Next base: position 599 of record JAAYWX010000209.1, on the reverse strand, counting down.
TATAACAGTTGCGTCATACAGGTAAGGCAGTTGAGGGAAGAATATAGCAGGCAATACGGAATGCTTCTCGCAAATAACTGTACGAGCGGACAGCCATGGCAGTGGATTGACAATCCTTGGCCGTGGCAAAGCGCATATAATTTTGAGCTGACGGAGGAGAATGGCTGATGTGGTTGTATGATAAAAAACTTGAATATCCGGTAAAAATTAAAAACCCAAACCCCAAACTTGCAAAGCTTATAATAACCCAATATGGAGGACCGGACATCAATAGGATATAATTGATTGCTTTGTCAGGCGTCATTATCCGTAATTTCTGCAAGGTTCATGCCGCATTCAGGTGCTTTACTGAAGATGTTCTCATTTTGCCATTGCGTTTTTTGATGATAGGTCTTTTTTATTTTCAGAATTGGCAAATTGCTGAGAATAAACAGCTAAAAAGGTAAATTTTTTCTAAATATTTTTTTGTTTCTCATAAATTCTTGAAAATAACAACAATAGATGCTATAAAAGACGAAGTGTTACAAAAAGCTTGCGCGCAGACGATGATCTTACGACGTTGATTAAATGATAACACTCTTAATCGAATTTACCATGAC
>JAAYWX010000208.1 GCA_012516225.1 Clostridiales bacterium | reverse complement strand
GCGTTCTTGCCATGGGATGCATTGCAGTTCGCCGTGATTTTGCGGAAGCAAATCCCAATTTTATAGCTGAGTTTCTCAAAAAATATAAGGATTCCGTTAAGTTTGTAAATGATAATCCCGCAGAGGCAGCCAAACTCGTTTCTGACGAAGGTGTAATTGCCGCCGGAGAGGACGTTATTGAAAAAGCGATACCTTATTGCAATATTGTTTATAAAAACGCTCAGGATGCAAAGACGGAAGTGGACGGATTTTTGAAAGTCTTGTTTGACTTTAATCCTGCGTCCGTAGGAGGAAAATTGCCTGATGAAGGCTTCTATTGCGCGGCAACCGAAAAATAAAGAACCCGGTGAAAAACGGCGGAGTCCTCAAGGAAAATCCGGTATTTGGGGACAGCGCTTGCTGACGGCAATATTATGGGTGGCAATATGGGAAGGGGCGTATCTGCTTATCGGCAGGGATGTCTACTTCCCTTCGCCGCTTTCGGTTATACAAAATTTCTTTAATCTTATTATCGATAAGGCGGCTTGGTCGACTATAGGCAGTAGCGTTTACAGGACGCTTTTTGCTCTTGCGGTTTCCGCGCTGCTCGGAATTTTTCTGGGTATAGCGTGCGGATTGAACAGTACACTTCACGACATAGTCAATCCTCTTATGGTGATTTTAAAGTCAACGCCTGTGGTATCCGTTATAATTATAGCAATGATATGGTTTCGCTCGACGGATGTACCGATTTTCGCAGGAGTGCTTATGTGCCTCCCGATTATATTTACAGGTACGGTTGCGGGAATACGGAACACCGACCCTAAACTTATTGAAATGTGCAGGTTTTACAGGGTGAAGAGGTCTGATATGCTGCGCTCGCTGTATTTCCGTTCATCGGTACCATATATAAACGCTTCTGTAATGTCATCAATCGGAATATGTTGGAAAGCTGTGGCTGCGGCAGAAGTTCTGAGTATGCCTAAATACTCAGTTGGTGCACATCTTTATTTTGCAAAAACGGCGCTTGACCCGGCAATGCTTTTTGCGTGGACGCTTATAATAATTTTGCTGAGCTATGTTTTTGAAACTCTGTACGCAAAGGTGTCAGGATATGATAAAACTTGAGAATATAAGCAAGAAATACGGAGAAAAAACGATTTTTTCCGGCCTGAACGCAGAGTTTGAGGAACATAAGGTGTCCTGCATACTTGGGGCGTCCGGAATTGGGAAAACAACGCTTATCAACATAATTGCGGGTCTCGACTCTCCAGACGGAGGAAGAGTTGTTTTCCCGAAGGAAAAAATTTTCCGAGGTTCATATGTTTTTCAGGAGCATAGGCTACTGCCGTGGTACAATGTTCATGACAATCTTGACCTTATCTTGAGAAATGCTCCTTCCTCCGGAGGAAAAAAACGTGATAGGACAGTGTATTCAAAAGAAGAACGAGGAGAGATGATACGAAGACAGCTCAGGCTGGTAGGTCTTGAAGACTATGAATTTGCCAAATTGGATGAGCTTTCAGGGGGGATGGTTCAAAGAGTTTCCCTGTGCAGGGCTTTCATTTATCCTGCTGATATAATTTTTCTTGACGAGCCATTTAAGGAGCAGGATCCAAAATTGAAAGAGGAACTGTATGACACCTTTTTCCGATCCTATGAGAATGACAGCCTGCGCAGGACAGTATTTTTTGTAACGCATGATATTCCTGAAGCCCTTAGGCTTGCGGACTTTATATATGTGCTTTCCGGAAGCCCCGCCCAAATAGCAGGAAATTTTGACCGCTGCGAATTTGATGAAAATACTGCTGAAAAAATAAAGCTGCTGATTTAAGGCGTTTAGGATAAGTCTTTTGAAAGCTATCTGAAAATCTTTGTAAAAATTCAAACATCCCCTATTTGCAAAAGCGCAAATAGGGGATGTTCAAATTTAGTTTAGCTCATAAAGACGCGCTACTCAACCTGAAAGCGGCTCTTTTTAGTGTAATGCGTGTGGAGAAGCTCATGAGCCTTATGGCTGCCGGGCTTTCCGAGATAAGTGTCATAAATCTCCTTGATAACAGGATTTTCATGAGACTTGCGCACGGGCATATCGGCATCCTGAGTATAAAGAGCTTTTGCACGCAGTGCCTTTAAATCCACATTATTGCGGATGTTTGCGGGCTGCAGGGGCTGTCCGCCGCCGTTTACGCAGCCGCCGGGGCAGGCCATGACTTCGATGAAGTGGTAATTTTTCTCGCCGCGCTTGATAGATTCAAGAAGTTCTTTGGCATTGCGAAGACCGGAAGTTACAGCAACATTAAGCGTAAGGTCGCCGACCTTATATGTGGCTTCCTTAATTGCGTCTGTACCGCGGACATCCTTAAATTCCACAGGAGCGGCGGAATCGCCTGTAATCCATTCTGCGGCGGTACGGAGAGCGGCTTCCATAACGCCGCCCGTAGCACCGAAAATGACGGCTGCGCCGGTGGAAATTCCGAGAGGATTATCAAACTTCTCGTCCGGCAGGTTTGCAAAGTCTATGCCTGCACGTTCTATCATTCTGCCAAGTTCGCGGGTTGTAAGAGCAACATCGACATCGGGAATGCCGTTGACAGACTGTTCCTCACGCTTGCATTCATACTTTTTGGCGGTGCAGGGCATTATGCTGACCATAAAGATATTTTTCGGGTCTATGCCGAGTTTTTCCGCATACCAGCTCTTTGTGAGCGCGCCGAACATCTGCTGAGGAGATTTGCAAGTTGAAAGATTTTCCGTAAACTCCGGGAAATAGTGCTCACAGTAATTAATCCAGCCGGGAGAACAGGAAGTGATAAGCGGCAGTTTGCCGCCATTTTTTATGCGTTCAACCAGTTCGTTTGCTTCCTCGACTATTGTGAGGTCTGCCGCAAGGTCGGTATCAAATACATCATCAAAACCCAGACGGCGGAGTGCGGCAACCATTTTGCCTTCCACATTTGTGCCGATGGGCATATTGAACATTTCACCGAGAGTGGCGCGGATGGAAGGCGCTGTCTGCACAACAACGCGCTTTTCGGGGTCGGCAAGGGCCGCCCAGACTTCATCCGTCTGATCCTTTTCATAGAGTGCACCGGTAGGACAAGCGACAATGCACTGGCCGCAGCTTACGCAGGCTACTGTGTTCAGAGGCTCATCGAACACACATCCGATATGTGTATCAACGCCCCGCTTGTTTACACCTATGACGGAAGCATCCTGAATATGGTCACATACTGCGGTGCAGCGGCGGCAGAGAATGCACTTGCTGTTGTCACGCACCATATGAGTAGCGGAATCGTCTATTTTGCTGGGGGTTTTTGCGCCATCGAATACGGCCTCATCGTCAACACCGTAATCTCTGCAAAGCTTTTGAAGCTCGCAGTTGCCGGAGCGGACACAGCTTAAGCATTCGCGGCGGTGGTTGGAAAGAAGAAGCTGAAGGTTTATCTTGCGGGCTTCAAAAACACGCTTGCTGTTTGTTATAACCTCCATACCCTCGGCAACGGGGAAAACGCAGGAGGCGTTCAGCTTGGGAGAACCTTTTATTTCAACAACGCACATGCGGCAGGCACCGATTTCGTTGATATCCTTCAGATAGCAGAGAGTAGGAATATCAATATTTGCCTGACGGGCGGCCTGCAGTATTGTGGTTCCTTCAGGGACGGTTACGGACATACCGTTAATTTTGAGATTTACCATTTTCATTTCCGTTTCCTCCTCTCCTTATCTTTTCGAAATGGCGCCGAACTTGCAACTATCCATGCAGGCTCCGCACTTTATGCACTTGGAATTGTCTATAACATGAGCCTTCTTCACCTCGCCGGTAATGGCATTTACCGGACAGTTGCGAGCACAGAGAGTGCAGCCTTTGCACTTTTCGGGATCGCTTGTATAGCTGAGCAGCTTTTTGCAGACGCCGGATGGACAGCGTTTTTCAATTACATGTGCTTCATATTCGTCGCGGAAGTAGCGGAGAGTGGAGAGAACAGGGTTCGGGGCTGTCTGTCCAAGTCCGCACAGGGCGTTTTCCTTGATGAAATAGCAGAGGTTTTCAAGCCTATCTATATCTTCCATCTCGGCTTGTCCGGAAGTAATTTTGTCAAGTATCTCAAGCATACGGCGGATGCCGACACGGCAGGGTGTGCACTTTCCGCAGCTTTCGTCTACGGTGAACTCAAGGAAGAACTTTGCTATATCCACCATGCAGTTGTCTTCGTCCATGACTATCATTCCACCGGAGCCCATGATAGAGCCTATGGCAGTAAGGTTGTCATAGTCAACAGGGACGTCAAGATACTGAGCGGGGATACAGCCGCCGGAAGGCCCGCCGGTTTGAACTGCTTTGAATTTTTTGCCGTTGGGGATGCCGCCGCCGATTTCCTCTATAATTTCGCGGAGCGTGGTTCCCATGGGGATTTCAACCAATCCCGTGTGGTTTATTTTCCCGCCGAGGGCAAATACTTTTGTGCCTTTGGATTTTTCGGTTCCCATGGAGGCGAACCATTCGGCACCGTTGAGAATTATGCGCGGAACGTTGGCGTATGTTTCAACGTTGTTAATGATAGTGGGCTTGCCGAACAGACCCTTTACAGCGGGGAAGGGAGGACGGGGGCGCGGATCTCCGCGCTTTCCTTCGATTGAGTTTAAAAGGGCTGTTTCCTCGCCGCAGACGAAAGCTCCGGCGCCAAGACGCAAATCTATATCAAAGTTGAAGCCTGTACCAAGAATGTTTTCGCCAAGAAGTCCGGCTTCTCTCGCTTGAGCTATAGCTATTTTCAGGCGCTTTACGGCAATCGGATATTCAGCACGGACATAGATGTATCCGTGTGACGCGCCGATTGCATAGCCGGCTATTGCCATGGCCTCAAGAATGCAGTGGGGATCGCCTTCAAGAACGCTGCGATCCATAAATGCGCCGGGGTCGCCTTCGTCGGCATTGCAGCAGACATATTTTTCATTGCCAGGCTGATTTGCGGCAAACTCCCATTTCTTGCCGGTGGGGAATCCGCCGCCGCCGCGCCCGCGGAGACCGCTGGCAGTAATTTCTTTAATGACATCTTCAGGCTTCATTTCTGTTAGCACTTTAGCGAGTGCCATGTAGCCGTCGTATGCTATATATTCGTTTATATTCTCCGGGTCGATGACACCGCAGTTGCGCAGAGCTACTCTCTTTTGCTTGCGGTAGAAGTTGGTGTTGTCAAGGCTGAGTATAGCGTCTTCCGCGACGGTTTCGGAATAAAGGAGGCGCTTTACAAGTCTGCCTTTGAGCAGGTGCTCTTCGACAATTTCCTTGACGTCTTCCGGCTTAACCTGAGAGTAAAAGGCACCTTCCGGATAAACAACGACAACGGGACCAAGAGCGCAGAGGCCAAAACATCCGGTTTTTATTACCTTTACTTCTTCACCCAAACCGGCTGCGGCCAGTTCGGATTCAAATGATTCAAAAATTTTATCGCTTCCGGAGGAGTGACAGCCAGTACCGCCGCAAACGAGGACATGAGAACGAACCATATTATTACCTCCTTATTTTGCGTTGGCACCGATGGTGTATTCAACCACAGGATTGCCATTTACTACATGCTGAGCAACAATTTTCGGAACTTTTTCCGGAGTGACATGAACATAGGTTGTTTTTGTTCCGTCGGAATCATATATTTCGACGACAGGTTCAAACTGGCAGATGCCTATGCAGCCGGTCTGAGAAACAACCACATCGCTTAACTTGCGAGTTTCGATTTCTTTCATAAAAGCCGAAAGAACAGGACGAGCTCCCGCGGCTATTCCGCAGGTTGCCATGCCGACAAGGATTCTCATACGGTATTCGCCGTCTTTGCGGACACCGACTTTTTCCTTCATTTCGTCGCGCAAGGCCTGGAGTTCTGCTATAGTCTTCATCTGGGACTACCTCCTTATTGTGGGACCGCATTGGAGCGGCCGCTGGTTTGGTTATTTTCATTCCGATTTTTTGCCGCTTAAAAGCTCTTCCGTATTTTCGGTCAAAAAATCGCGGATAAAGCGTGAAACATCCGGTGTGTTAAGTTCTATATTTCCAAGTATTCGGCGAAATTCGCGCGTATCCAGAACAATTTCCGAATTTTCTAAGCGGCGCCTGTAAACAAAATCAATTGAGGGATTGCAGTGTATAAGTGTACAGATGGTTTCGTTTATGTTGCCGAGAGGCATACGGTCTATGCTGGAAAGTACAAAATGTGCGGCAACGACAGTTCCTTTTCCGACAGTGCTCTGAATATCAAAACATCCTCCGGAAAGTTCAGCTGCCATTTTAAAAAACGGAACGCCGAGACCGACCTTTCTTGTGGATCTTGTGGTGAAAAAAGGATCGGTTACGTTTGCAAGCTGCTCGGCTGTCATTCCGCAGCCGTTATCGGAAACGGTGATGGAAAGGATATCTTCTGACGGTTGCTCGTCAACCGTTATTTCTATGAGGCCTGCGCCTGCGCGGACGGAGTTTTCCGCCACATCGAGTATGTTCATGGAAAGCTCCTGCATCATAGCGCAACATCTCCCCAGTTATTCACATTTAGCAAGAATGCCGTCCAATTGATCAGGCGTAACCTTTCCGTAAACATCGTCGTTTATGCTCATTACAGGGGCAAGCCCGCAGGCACCCATACAGCGGCAGGCATCCAGAGAGAATTTGCCGTCAGGAGTGCAGCCGCCGTCAGCTACGCCGAGCTTTTCCTTAAGCTTAGCATAAATTTCACCGGCTCCCTTTACATAGCAAGCGGTTCCAAGGCATACGGAGATAGCATACTTCCCTTTGGGATTGAATGAAAACTGAGAATAAAAAGTGGCGACGCTGTAGACGCTCTCGGAAGATATGCCCAGTTCTGACGCTATTACGTCTATTGCACCCTTAGGCAGATAACCGTAAATTTCTTGTGCGGCCTGCAGAATCTGAACCAGAGAGTGGTCTCCCTGCAGAGACGCGATGCTTTCGCGGAGTTTCTTGTCTTGCTCTTCCGTTCCGACAAAAGCAGATGCGCATGATTTGCATGACATTTGCGATTCCTCCAGTTTTAGATTATTTTATATTACTATAAACAGAAAAACTAATTATAGCCGCTTTCCAATGTGGTATTTTAACACAATAAAGAGAATATTGCGAGAGTTATTTAATTAACTTATTATTGAGGAACAGTGATTGTAGGTCGAGACAAAGTGTGTTATAATTCGGATAAACATAGTCTGTGAATATGGGCGTATTTTTACGAAACAGTATCGGAAAAGAAATATTGACTGCAATTTAAAAGTGTCACCTGCAAACTTGGCAAGATGCAACAAGTCCTAAAGGGCCGGGAAATTTTGGAGCGGTTTCCCGAAACCGTTATTTGAGATTATGGGGGAACAATTATGCTTATTAGAGAAATCAGGGATATTCTGAATGCGGAACTCCTTGAGGGTGAACATTTGCTTGATACGGAAGTTCACACAGCCTGCGGAAGTGACATGATGAGCGATGTGCTCGCTTATGTGAAGGATCAGTCTGTACTGATTACGGGCTTGCTGAATCAGCAGGCCATAAGAACAGCGGCAATGATGGATATGGTGTGCGTCATTTTCGTGCGTGGGAAGCGGCCGGGAGAAGATATTCTTCAGGTTGCGCGAGAAAATGGCATTGCCGTAATGACGACGAAGCACCGGATGTTTACCACCTGCGGAATGCTGTACGCAGCGGGACTGAACGGAGGATTAAAACGGGATGAGCAGTAACAGCCTGCACTACCACTATGTTGTACCAGGGGACGATTTTACTCAGGCGGGGAAAGCATCAAGTGCGGTAAAACAGATATTGAAACAGTTGGGATTTAATCCCCAGACCATAAGAAAAATGTCGATATCTCTTTATGAGGGAGAAATCAACATGGTTATCCATGCCGGGGGCGGGGAAATAGATGTTGACATAGACGATGAAAAAATAACTGCAGTTCTTACTGACCGTGGACCGGGAATAGAGGATGTGGAGCTTGCAATGCAGGACGGCTGGTCGACCGCCTCTGAGCAGGTCAGAGGGCTTGGCTTCGGCGCGGGCATGGGACTACCGAACATGAAAAAATACTCCGATGAACTTAAGATCGACACAGAAGTGGGAAAAGGAACAACGGTCACCATAGTTGTAAAACTTGCAAGCTGATAGGCCTGTACATACATATATATTGACAGGAAATCGAAATGGAGGTTGCAAATGTCTGAATATTTTCACTCCGTAACGCTGGACAAAGAGGCCTGCAAGGGATGTATAACCTGCGTTAAACGATGTCCTACCGAGGCGATACGCGTACGCAACGGAAAGGCGCAGATAATTGGAGAGCGCTGCATTGACTGCGGCGAATGCATAAGGGTTTGTCCTCACCATGCAAAACTTGCGGTTACTGATCCGCTTAGTGCCATAGAGCAGTTCAAGTATAAGATTGTACTGCCGCCGCCCTCTCTTTTCGGTCAGTACAAAAGGCAGGAAGATCTGGAACTGATACGTGCAGCACTTTGTGATATAGGTTTTGATGCTGTCTATGAGGTTGCAGCCGCTGCGGAACTTGTTTCAGACGCGACGCGGCGGATGATGGAAGAAGGGAAACTGAACAAGCCTGTCATCTCATCCGCTTGCCCGGCGGTTTTGAGGCTTATACGAATACGCTTTCCAAATCTTCTTGATAACGTTCTGCCTCTTTCGGCACCTATGGAGGTCGCAGCGAGGCTTGCGCGCGCAGAGGCGGTCGCAAAAACAGGACTGAAACCAGAAGAGATAGGCATTGCATTTATAACACCTTGTCCGGCAAAGGCAACGGCCATAAAAAATCCGATGGGTACGGAAAAAAGCGAGGTAGACCTTGCAATTTCGGTCAGCGAGATATATCCTGTACTGCTGTCAGCGATGAACAAGTGCGCCAAAGAAGGTACGGGATTTGACAGGGCACAGAGCGGCCGCACCGGACTGAGCTGGGGAAACAGCGGGGGAGAGGCCGCGGCAACTTTTACTGTTCGATATCTTGCGGCAGACGGGATAGAAAATGTTATAAATGTGCTGGAAGAAATGGAAGACGACCGCCTGTCCGATCAAGACTTTGTGGAATTGAACGCCTGTCCGGCGGGCTGCGTCGGAGGTGTTCTGAACATCGAAAACCCATATGTGGCAGCGACAAGGATGAAGCACCTCCGAAACTACCGCCCGGTTGCCTGCAACCACATAGAGGGAGATTCTATCCCGCCGGAGATTCAATGGGACACAAAGGTTGAGCCTGTTTCCGCAATGCGCCTCGATCCGCTGCCTCAGCATTCCTTGAAAATGATGAAGGAGATTGAACAGATAGAGTCAAAGCTCTATGGTCTGGACTGCGGTTCGTGCGGAGCACCGTCATGTCGTGCCCTTGCAGAGGACATTGTTTTGGGACACTCTACCGAGGATGCGTGCATTTATCTGCTTAAGGACAAAGTTGAGGCCGTAAGGGAAAGCATGCTCTCTTTAAATATAGACAGCCGGGAAAAAAGCGGGGATAAATCATGAAAGTAAAAGAAATAGCTGAAAAACTGGGATGGCAGATAATCTACGGAGATGGTGAGCGCGAGATTGAAGGAGGAATTTACTGCTGCGACCTCCTTTCAATCGTCATGGGAAGGGCACCTTCAGACAGCCTGTGGATAACGGTTATGGGCAATGTCAACGCCATGGCGGTTGCCGCGCTCGCCGATGTGGCAGGGGTAGTAGTTGCCGAAGGAATGCCGTTTGATGAGGACGCTTTGGCAGGGGCAAGCAAAGGAAGTGTAACCGTTCTGCGGACGGATCAGCCCGTTTTTGCCGCGGCGCTGTCTGCTGCAAAAGTATTGGGGTTAAAATGATGGATTTCATTAATTGCAAAAGCAAAAAAACAAGGAGGGATATAGCTTGCCGCTCTATGCGTACGATTTTCATATACACAGCTGCCTGTCACCTTGCGGCGACGAGCTTATGACCCCTCCCAATATAGTCAACATGGCTTATGTGAAGGGGCTTGACATAATAGCGGTTACCGATCATAACAGCGCGCGTAATGTGCGGGCCGCTATAAAGTCTGCAGAAAGTATCCCTATAACGGTTGTACCCGGGATTGAAGTTACAACAGCTGAAGAAATACACGTTGTCTGCCTGTTTCCGGATGCAGACAGTGCTGAAATGGCGGGGGCCAAAATCGAAGGTAGTCTCCCGCAGATCAAAAACCGTCCCGAATTTTTCGGGGAACAGATAATAATGGATGAAAATGAAACGGTGAAGGGGGCTTTCCCGTTTCTCCTGCCCAATGCATGCGGGATATCTATAGATGAACTGCCGAAGATTGTCGAATCATTCGGAGGGGTCTGTTTCCCGGCGCATATAGATAGGCAGTCAAACAGCGTCCTTTCGGTTTTCGGATATCTGCCCGACAAACCAGAGTTTACAGCTCTCGAAGTCCAGGAACCTGAAAAATTTTTCAAAGACGAAGCAAACGAGCATTACAGACTTTCTTACGAAATACTCACATCCTCCGATGCACACCGGCTTGTTGAAATTTCTGAGCGTGAGCATTTTATAGAACTCGAAGAGCCGACCTTTAATGAACTGAAACGTGTGTTAAGCCGGAACAGGCGGGAATTGTTAAATTTTTACCAATAAGCTTCATATAAAAAGCTGTGTCAAATTACACAACACAAGTTGTATTTTACAATAAAAAAATTGTCTTGTCAAAACAAGCGGAGCATGGAATTCAATACTTTGATAATTTTGTAACAAAAGATAAAAAAAGCGGGAGCAGTTAATTGAAAAATAACATGTTGCATAAATCACGGGTTAAACCTGTTCCGAGCATTTCTTTTAGGCAGATGGGCGTAACGCCCTGTTCAGGAAAATAATAATACATATGGCATATTAAAATCATTTCCTCGCTAAAAATAGGACTCGGGGAGGAACAATTGTTTTTATGTTACTTGACAAAGAGCATATATATGTTAAACTAAATTTATCGAAAAATAGAATATTGTGAGAATCAATAGATGGAGGCGCGAGGATCAAGAGTACTTTCCGGACATACCGAAGGGGAAAGGGGTCATCGCCGAAGCATCGGAAGCACGTTGGGTGGACGGTGCTGGGCTGCGGGAGAATATGTCGCAGACTGTCACGAAAGTGGAGAGCTATCATTGGTTGGAAGCGGCAGATGCCGCTTTGTATGCATTTTTGCACCCTTTTTGCGTATGACCATGAATTCTTCATCTTTTGGAGCATTCATGGTTTTTTGTTTGCCACGATATTCTAATAATTTTGATGAGGAAGGAAAGAATTATGAAAAAGACCCTTGCACTGTTGCTTGCACTGGCAATGCTGTGTGCTCTCGGAGCCTGTTCATCGGACAAGGCGGAAACAAGTCCGTCGGGAGAGCCCGCCGCGGTTTCTTCCGGAGTAGAGGACGGAGTTTTGACTGTAGCTATGGAGTGCGCATACGCACCCTATAACTGGGCTCAGCCTGACGATTCAAACGGGGCTGTTCCGATTAAAGACTCCAATCAGTATGCCAACGGATACGATGTTATGATGGCAAAGAAGCTTTGTGAAGCCAACGGATGGAAGCTTGAGATTGTTCAGCTTGACTGGGACTCTCTCGTTCCCGCTGTGCAGACCGGTCAGGTCGATGCTGTAATTGCAGGACAGTCTATGACTCCGAAGCGCATGAAGGAAGTAGACTTTGCGGGACCCTATCTTTATGCGACAATTGTCTGCCTGACGCTCAAAGACAGCAAATTTGCCTCCGCAAAAGGAATTTCTGATCTTGCGGGAGGCACCTGCACAAGTCAGCTCGGTACTATCTGGTATGATACCTGCCTGCCGCAGATTAAAGGCGCAAAAATTCAGCCCGCACAGGAAAGCGCGCCCGCCATGCTCATGGCACTTGAAACGCGCACGGTAGATTTTGTCTGCACCGATATGCCCACAGCTCAAGGCGCTTTGATTGCCTATCCGGACATGGTGCTCCTCAACTTTGAAGGAAGCGAAGATAATTTTGTTGTTGATGAGGGCGACATCAATATAGGAATTTCCATCAGAAAAGGAAACACCGTTCTTAAGGAAGCGTTGGACAGCGTTCTCAGCAAAATGACAGCGGACGACTTCAACGAATTAATGAAGCAGGCTATATCAATTCAGCCCATTACCAAAGAATAAGCGGGGCGGGCCTTTGGGCCCGCCTAATTAAATTACCGAAGGGGGGCAAAACCGTATGAACAAAATGGCCCAGCTCGGAAGCGATATTGCAAGACTCTGGTGAGAATACAGCGGTATTTATTTACAAGGGGTCTGGAAAACGATTTCTCTGGCCGTCATATGTACTGCTGTCGGCTGTGTAATAGGTCTTTTATGCGGTATTCTTCAGACAATACCCTGTTCAAAGACGGACAATATTTTTAAGCGGTTTTTTTTAGGGCTTCTCAGGATTATTCTGCGGATTTATGTTGAAGTATTCCGCGGGACACCCATGATTCTGCAGGCAGTGTTTATCTATTTCGGACTGCCGTACTTTTCGAATAATGCGCTACAGTTCAGCAAAGGACTGGCGGCCTTTACTGTTGTTTCCATCAATACCGGCGCTTATATGGCAGAGTCGGTGCGAGGAGGAATTTTGTCGATTGACCCGGGTCAGACAGAGGGGGCAAAGGCAATCGGCATGACCCATTTTCAGACTATGCTTTATGTAATACTGCCTCAGGCGTTGAGAAATATCATGCCGCAAATCGGAAACAACCTGATTATAAACATTAAAGATACCGCGGTTATGTTTATAATCGGCTATACGGAATTTTTTGCCGCGCACAGAGCGGTTGTCGGAGCAAATTATTTATATTTCCCTTCAGCTACCATAGAAATGATAGGATATCTTTTGCTGACTGTTGTCTGCTCGGATATTCTAAGATATGTTGAACACCGCATGGACGGCGAAGACAGCTACAAACTCGTTCAGGCGGACCAGCTTACCCTTACAGCCGGAACATACACATATCCCGGAAAAACAGACTGCCGCGGAGACGATAAAAATAAGAGGGGGCGTTGGCATGGGTGAGACCATTTTGCAGATAAAGCATCTTTCAAAGTCTTTCGGTGAAAACTCTGTGCTGCGCGACATTGACTTTACCGTTGAAAAAGGCGATGTGACAAGTATAATCGGACCATCCGGTTCAGGCAAGTCAACACTTCTGCGCTGCATAAATCTGCTTGAAACGCCTACATCCGGGGAGCTACTGTTCCATGGAGGAAACATTGCAGGAGGTTCTGCAAATATTGCGGCATACCGTGCAAAAGTCGGCATGGTATTCCAAAACTTCAATATGTTTGCTAATATGACGGTGCTCGAAAACTGCATGATAGGCCAGAGAAAAGTGCTTAAAAGAGACAGGACGGAGGCTGAAAAAACAGCAAAGGCTTATCTCGAAAAAGTGGGAATGCTGCCATATATCAACGCCAAGCCTCGCCAAATTTCCGGCGGACAGAAACAGCGTGTTGCCATAGCAAGAGCCCTTGCCATGGAGCCGGAGGTTCTCCTTTTTGACGAGCCGACAAGTGCGCTGGATCCTCAGATGGTGGGGGAAGTGCTTGATGTCATGAAGGCGCTTGTCAAAGAGGGCATTACAATGATAGTGGTTACGCACGAAATGGCATTTGCGCGAGATGTTTCAAGCCATACTGTATTTATGAAGGACGGGGTTATTTGCGAGGAAGGGACTCCGGAACAGATATTCGTAAATCCCCAAAAGCAGGAAACAAAGGACTTCCTGTCAAGATTTTTTGACAGATAAGGAAGCTATTTTGCATATTTTTTATCTCTTGAAAAGATAATTGAGGAAACGGCGGCATATGCGGGAACTTGCCTGCACACCGCCGTTTTATTATCTTTAAAGGATACAAAAAGGCGAAGGATTGCTAAAAATTTCCTCAAAATATGAGATGTGCATTTAAAAATTATCCTGATAAGATATAAAGAGGCAGAAAATTTTGACGGATTGCCCTTTGTGGTGATAAAATATAAGGCAGAGCATGAGAAAAAAGCCAATCCACCGGACAAAGCAGAAAAATACGAAAAGGGGTTAGGGCTGACGAGTGCGGAAAAGTATGGAGGCATCAATAAAATGAAATACTCTTTTGATGAGATTATAGACAGACGAAATACAGATTCGGTTAAATATGCATTATGGCAGGGGAACTCCGGCGATTTGCTGCCACTTTGGGTAGCGGATATGGATTTCAAATCGCCGCCCGAAGTTTCTGAAGTCCTTATTCAGAAATGCCGGCATGGAATTTTCGGATATAGCGATGCATACGGGGAGGATTACTTTAACCCTTTGTACGACTGGTATTTAAGGCGTTTCAACTGGGAACTGCGTCCGGAATGGCTTGTAAAGACCCCCGGCGTTGTGTTTGCGATTTATGCGGCTGTTCGTGCGCTTACAAATGAGGGGGACGCGGTTCTTATTCAGCAGCCTGTCTATTATCCTTTTGAGAGAGCTATAAAGGATACGGGGCGCAAAGTTGTTGTTAGCGAGCTTGTATACGGAAAAAACGGATATTCGGTGGACTTTAAAGATTTTGAGGATAAAGTTGTTAAAAACAGCGTAAAACTTTTTATACTTTGCAGTCCGCATAATCCTGTCGGGAGAGTATGGACAAAAAAAGAGCTTATGACATTTGGGGATATATGCCTTAAACATGGAGTTTTTGTTGTGGCGGATGAAATACACGAAGACTTTGTATATCCGGGCAACAGGCATACGGTGTTTGCCGGAATTAAGCCTGAATTTGCGGATATGACCGTAACATGTACAGCACCTACAAAAACTTTCAATTTGGCAGGATTACAGATTTCAAATATATTTATTTCAAATGAAAGTATAAGGCAAAAATTCTGCAGTGAAATTCGAAAGACAGGATACGGAGCACCGAGCCTCATGGGAATTGCCGCCTGCAAAGCGGCTTATCAGTACGGAGAAGAATGGCTTGAGGAACTTAAAGAATACCTTTCTTTAAACCTTGACTTTGCAAAGAACTATTTGAAGGAAAATATACCGGAGATAAGACTTGTAGAACCGGAAGGAACATATCTTCTGTGGATGGACTGCCGCGGACTTGGGCTTTCCGATGAGAAACTGGATGAGATGATTGCAGTTAAGGCAGGACTGTGGCTTGACAGCGGAACGATGTTCGGTGCGGGAGGACAGGGTTTCCAGAGGATGAATATAGCGTGCCCGAGGCAGATATTAAAGCAGGCATTGGAGCGGCTTAAAAGTGCATTCAAATCTAATTAAAGCAGTAAAAGACAAAAAACAAAGGCAGCTTTAAAGCTGCCTTTGTTTTTTTAAAATAAACTCATCTGACTGGTTTCAGGCATATCGCCCAAAGCTCCGAGTGCCCGGAGCTGCTGAATATGTGTCTGACTGACTTTTGGACAGGCTCTCTGCACTTCTTCGACAGAGATGAATTTTCGCCCGCCTTCTCTGCATTTGACAAGATCGTTTGCCGCCGCTTCTCCCAGACCCGGTATAGCCATAAACGGAGGGATAAGACAGTTGTCTTCGATAACAAATTTTCTTGCCTCAGATTTGTATAAATCTATGCGTTTGAAACCGAATCCGCGCAGATAGAATTCATATACGGCCTCAAGTGTGGTTAATATGTCTTCATCTTTTTTGCTTGCGTTAGGATCGCTTTTAATCTTGTTTATTTGCTGGCGCACAGTTTCTATGCCCTTTGTCATAAGCTCGGCGTCAAAGCTGTCGCTGCGGCGGTAAAAATATGCGCTGTAATATGCGAGAGGATAGTGAACCTTGAAATACGCAATGCGGAACGCCATTGTAACATAGGCGACTGCGTGCGCCTTTGGGAAAAGATATTGAATTTTTCTGCAGGAGTCTATATACCATTCGGGTACTCCGAGGGACAGCATTTCTTCAACAATGCCTTCAGGCCAAGGCTTTCCGCTGTGGATTGCGCCTTTTCTGACAGCCTCCATAAACTTGAACGCGCGCTTTGGATCCATCCCTTTTTCGATAAGATAAAGCATGATATCGTCGCGGCAGCCGATAGTTTCCTTAACCGTTGCTGTACCGGAGAGTATAAGATCCTTGGCATTTCCGAGCCATACGTCCGTACCGTGGGAAAAGCCGGAAAGACGGACTAAGGTATCAAGGTCTTTCGGATTTGTGTCTGCAAGCATTCCGCGAGTGAATGCGGTTCCAAATTCAGGTATTCCTATGGTACCTGTTTTCCCTATTATCGGGTCATTATCCGGAATGCCGAGAGGTTCGGGGGAACTGAATATGCGCATGGTGTCGGGGTCGTCAAGGGGAATTTTTTTTGCATCGATTCCCGTAAGGTCTTCAAGCATTTTTATCATGGTCGGGTCATCATGACCAAGCTCGTCAAGCTTCAGGAGATTTGCCTCCATGCTGTGATATTCAAAATGAGTGGTTATTATATCGCTGTCGGGATCGTCCGCTGGGTGCTGAACCGGACAGAAATCTGTAACATCCATATCCTGCGGAATAATAACGAGCCCGCCGGGGTGCTGACCGGTTGTACGCTTTACGCCTACACAGCCCTGAGCAAGACGGTTTTCCTCAGCCCTTGTAACTTTAATTCCGCGCTCCTCAAGATACTTTTTGACATAACCATAAGCGGTTTTTTCAGCAAGGGTACCTATAGTGCCAGCTTTGAAAACGTGATCTCGCCCGAAAAGCTCCTCCGTATACTTATGGGCACGAGCTTGATATTCTCCGGAGAAGTTTAGGTCGATATCGGGAACCTTATCTCCGCCGAAGCCGAGAAAGGTTTCAAACGGGATGTCAAAGCCATCCTTTGCAAGTTTTACGCCGCATACCGGACAGAATTTATCCGGCATATCCGCTCCGCAGCCATAGCCTTTTCCGCTTTCAAAATCCGAATATTTGCAATGGGGGCAGCGGTAATGCGCGGGAAGAGAGTTAACTTCCGTTATTCCAGCCATAAAGGCAACAAGGGAAGAGCCGACACTGCCACGCGAGCCGACCAGATACCCTGCGGAAAGAGAATTTGAAACAAGCTTTTGCGCAGACATATAAATGACGTCATAATGGCAGTTTATAATGTCGTTAAGTTCTGTTTCCACACGGGTTTTAACGATATCCGGAGGATTTTCCCCATAAAGCTCATGCATACGGCCGTAAACAAGTTTCTGAAGGTCCTCAACTGAATTTTCTATTTTCGGGGTGAAAAGCTGCTTTGGAAGAAGCTCTATGTCTTCGCACATTTCCGCTATGGCGGCGGGGTTTTTTATAACGATTTCACGGCACTTTTCCTCTCCAAGATAAGAAAATTCATCGAGCATTTCGTCCGTTGTTTTGAAATACAGCGGGAGCTTTCGGTCAGCATCTCCAAATCCGCGGCTTGCAAGAAGAATATGCCGGAAAATTTCATGCTCAGGATCAAGAAAATGGCCGTCTCCAGTTGCAACCACCGGTTTGCCGAGTTTTTCGCCAAGCTCTACAATCCGGCGGTTGAAATTGCGTAAATCCTCCTCATCCTTAGCAGTTCCGTTTTCAAGCAAAAATATATTGTTGCAGACCGGCTGTATCTCGAGATAATCGTAAAGGCCGCAGAGCCGCTCTATTTCTTCATCGCTTTTGTTATGTGCGACAGCCTCAAAGACTTCTCCGGCTTCGCAGGCAGAACCGACTATAATGCCGTCTCTGTGCTGTAAAAGAAGGCTTTTCGGGATAATAGGGTTTTTCTTGAAATGCTCAAGATGGGATTTGGAGATCATTTCATAAAGATTTTTAAGCCCTTTTTTGTTTTTAACAAGAAGGATTATGTGCTTTGTTTTTGCGGAACGTGGATGGGCATTGCGCTCAGCCCTCGTGTATTCTTCCAGTTCGCTTTGCCTTGTTATGCCGCGCTCACGCAACATTAGTACAAATTTAGACATAATGCGCCCGCAGGCAAGCGCATCATCATCAGCCCTGTGGTGATTAAACTCGGGAAGACCGAGGCGCGCCGTTACCAGATCAAGTTTGAATCGCTTCATATCCGGAAGCAGGCTGTGTGCAAGTGTCAAAGTATCTATAAATACAGGATTAAAATCTATTCCGCTACGCCTTGCCGCCGCCTTCATAAAACCTATATCAAATTCCGCGTTGTGGGCTATAAGGACACGTCCGCCGGCAAATTTAATAAATAACCGGAGTGCCTCGTCCTCATCGGGAGCGTCAAAAACGTCTTTATCGGTTATGCCTGTGAGCTCGGAAACTTCGTACGGTATAGGCCTGTGAGGGTTTACAAAGGTTTGAAAACGCTCAAGAACCTCTCCGTTTTTCATTATGACGGCGCCGATTTCCGTTATGCGCTCTTCATTTGCGTTAAGTCCTGTGGTTTCAATGTCAAATGCACAGAACTCATCGTCAAGATTTCCGCCGTTTCCGCCGTATATAACAAGTTTGTCGTCAACATCGTTTATGTAGTAACCCTCAACGCCGTATATGATTTTAACACCGTGTTTTTTGCCTGCTTTCCATATTTCGGGAAAGGCCTGTGCAACGCCGTGGTCGGTAACGGCAATTGCCGAGTGCCCCCATTCAGCAGCGCGCTTAACGGCTTCTTCAGGATCGGTAAGAGCGTCAAGAGCCGAATAGCGTGTATGGAGATGAAGCTCCGTCCTTTTATCTACGGAAGTGTCGGTGCGCTTAGGCTTTTCTTCCAATACTATATTTTTAGGTTCAAGGACAATGTCATCCTCGTAGCGGTTATAGGCAACACTTCCCGAAACAGTCAGGTACATGCCTTTTTTGATATCTTTAAGGGAATCCTTATTCTCATCCGGCTTAAAATATCTTGAAACTTTTATTGACCCGGTAAAATCGGTCATTTCAAAGCTTAGCACCCACGCCTTTGTTTTCGCTATTTCCCGGTGATCCACAGAAAATACTTCACCGCGGACGACAACGTTTCCGGACTCCGCATTCAAAGTGTTCATAGGTACTGGCTCGCCTTTTATGGACTTGCCGAAAATAGGACGACCGGAAGAAAGGGCGGCGCTGGACTTCCGGCTGCCATTTTTTGAAGTCTTTTCCCCTGATGCGGGCGACAGGCAACGGGCGCGGACAGATACGGCGTTCAGCCCATATTCCGAAGCTATACGTCCTTCAATTGTGTGCAGTTCCGCAGATATGGCCGAACGGGGGAAGAGAGCTTCAACCGTCATGACAAGCCGCTCACGGCTGACAGTTGCGGAAGTTACAAATGCACCGTCAAGCCCTCCGCACATATCTTTAAAATCCTCGCAGAAAGGAAAC
Organism: Clostridiales bacterium; assembly: GCA_012516225.1. Taxonomy (GTDB): domain Bacteria; phylum Bacillota; class Clostridia; order Oscillospirales; family Oscillospiraceae; genus UBA2658. The sequence continues at coordinate 550 of JAAYWX010000208.1, read as the reverse complement.
ATTTCCAAAAACGGTATTTTGTTTTCGCTCATCCTGAAAGTTATACTCCTTTTTCATCCCGCATAATAAGCGCGAACAGTTCTTCCGCAAGTTTTTCTTCAGGGACTTTTTTTATTATTTCACCCTTTTTGAAGAGAATGCCTTCACCTAAACCGCCGGCAATGCCGTAATCTGCGCGCCTTGCCTCTCCCGGACCGTTTACGGCACAGCCCATGACCGCAACCGTAAGCGGCTTTTTTATATCTTTCAGAAGGCCTTCAACTTTTGATGAAAGCTCTATCAAATTTATATTAGTCCGCCCGCAGGTCGGGCAGGATATGATGTTTACGCCCTCATTCCTCAGCCCCACAGCTTTAAGGAGAGCAATGCCGGCCCTTACCTCCTCGACAGGGTCGGCTGTAAGCGAAACCCGTATAGTGCTGCCGATTCCGTCCAGCAAAAGAGCGCCGATGCCTGCAGAGGACTTGATTATTCCCATATAGGGGGTACCCGTTTCCGTTATGCCTATGTGAAGCGGGTAGTCCGTCATTTCAGACAAAAGCCTATAGGC
>JAAYWX010000020.1 GCA_012516225.1 Clostridiales bacterium | reverse complement strand
GTTTATCTTGTTGACCATATAGTTGAACGACTCTGTAAGCTGTCCGATTTCGTCCTTTCTGTCATTACGAAGCTGAATTTCAAAATTTCTGTCCTGAGCGGTTTTCATGGCTTTGCTAAGGTCGTTAAGCGGGCGCGTAATGGAATGATACATTATTAAGATTGCTATAATCATCAGTATTACCGTACCTATAACAAGCCATGTTATATAGTTTCGTAGATCATCGGAATCGGCGAACAGGTTTTTCTCGCTTATAACGGAAAAGGTCTTCCATCCTGTAAATCCGTTGTATTGTCCGCATGCGTAATAAGATATCCCGTTCAGTTTCATCATAAAGCGTCGTGTGCCCTTGTCAAACTGTTCAACGGCAAGTTCATAATAACTCGGATATCCATTCTGGTCGGCACATATCACCCGGTTATTGTTGTCTACTATATATGTATATTGGAAACTGAGGATTTTCTGGTTGCTCAAAAGTGATTTGCCCAAAGCCGAGGGCAACAGTTCAACCACCATAATACCTATAACATTCCCACTCTCGTCGCATACGGAGCCAAAAGCGGTCAGCACTTCACCCCCTCCGTTTAAGCTGCTTTCAAATATGCTTGGCCCAAGGTTTGACCAGAATATTTTTTCCGGCCTCTCCGAAACTCTCTTATAAAGCCCGTCCACCGCGCTGCGGTTAAGTTCGTTTTTATCGGCGTTTGTTGAAAAAATCAGCTTGTATCCGCTTATAACGCTTACTGAGGTTATGGCAGAAAACGCCCGGGTCATACCATCACAGTAATCTTTCATTTCTGACAGGCTTCCCGCAAATTCTTCGCCTTTTCCGTAATTTTCGATAAGTCTGCCCACCGTCCTGTTCTCAATCGCCGTGCGTATAGACTCATCAATATAACGCACTTTCGAATTAAGATTTCCGTCAATCCGGTAGACGGTATCGGCAACTACTTCTTTATGGGCTTTGGTAACAATATTTTCGGCTTGATTGAAGGACAAATAGCCGATAAGCACCCCCAGAATCATTACCGGAATGACTCCAATAAGAAATAGCTTTTGTCTGAAAGACATATTCTTCATATTCCCGGCTCCAATACATATTTTTTGTGGAATCCGCCGTATGCATATCCGCCTTACTTGCTTTTTCAATTATACTAAATACCGCAGGACAATTCAAATTTCGGGTGCAATAAAATAATTCCATATTTCTGCGAGCTTTTGCTTCAAATGTCAAAACTCCGGATTCTGCATTAAAAGCAGAGTCCGGAGTTTAATTTTGGCACTTCAATCAAAGGGTTATTCTTGTACCGGTCCTGCCGTTGATTCCATCGCTCGCCTTTTCAAGAAGGGTAATAAGCGCCGTGCGCCCTTTTTTCGAAGATGCAAAGCGTACCGCCGCCTGAACCTTTGGAAGCATTGATCCTGCGGCAAAATGCCCTTCTGCTATATATTTTTCCGCCTCAGCGACCGTAATTTCATCAAGCCATTTCTGGTCGGGCTTGCCGAAGTTAACGGCGGCTTTTTCAACCGCAGTCAATATGATAAGAACATCGGCATCAAGCTCTTCAGCAAGCAGTTCACTGGCAAAGTCCTTGTCTATTACCGCCCCGGCTCCTTTAAGATGGTTGCCCTGACGTATAACCGGAATGCCTCCGCCGCCGCAGGCAATTACAAGCTGCCCGGAATCAACGAGCGTACGTATTGCGCCAATTTCGATTATCTCGGCGGGTTTGGGGGAAGCCACCATGCGGCGGTACCCTCTCCCGGCATCCTCCCTTACTACATAGCCATATTCCTCTTCCACCCTCTTGGCTTCTTCAAGGGTCATAAACTGGCCTATTGGCTTAGTCGGATTCTGAAACGCAGGGTCGTTTTCATCAACGCGTACTTGAGTAATCATTGTAGCAACAGGGATATCAAATATATTTCTGTTGTACATTTCCTCTCTGAGCGCATTCTGCAGGTCGTACCCTATATATGCCTGGCTCATTGCAACGCACACCGATAAAGGAACATTGGGCTGCTTAGGGTCGGATTTGGAAAGCGCCGTCATTGCATTGTTTATCATTCCAACCTGTGGACCGTTCCCATGGGATACTATTACTTCAAATCCTTCTTCGATAAGGTCGACTATTGCTTTTGCGGTGGTTTTAACCGCTTCCATCTGTTCTGGAAGAGTATTTCCGAGAGCATTTCCGCCCAAGGCAATGACTATTCTCTTTTTCTTTGTCAGAAAAATCACCTCGGTTTAAAAATCAATTAAGTGCTACGATGGCTTCAACCTCGCAGAGCACATTTTTGGGAAGTTCTTTCACTGCAACGCAGGAGCGTGCGGGATTGCCCGTAAAAAATTCTCCGTAAACTTTATTGAACGCCGCAAAATCCTTCATGTCGGCAAGATAGCAGGTTGTCTTTATCGTGTTTTTAAAATCCGTGTTCCGGGCTTTCATTACCGCACCAAGGTTTTTCATTACCTGCAGAGCCTGTTCTTCAACTGTGCTCCCCACAATTTCTCCTGTCTGCGGGTCAAGCGGTATCTGTCCGGAAGTAAAAAGCAGATCTCCATAAACTACCGCCTGCGAATACGGGCCTATCGCCTGCGGGGCGTCTTTTGTGTCAACATATGAAAGCATAGTCATTAGCCTCCATCTTTAATATCTAATTTGTATCGTTTCATATATAGCCCATTCGGAAGGCTGGAGAGATTAAGGAATAGGAGAATTAAATAGGAGAATTAGTATCCATGTTACATATAGGAGAAAACATTATCAGGAGCAACCACGAACAATTACAAAATCCGCTTGCCTTCCGAACGGGCGTCAAATGGGGAAATCGAAATATCTGGAGATAATGAGCGGTGCAAAAGTCCGCTTATTCTCCGAAAATTCTCGGAACAGCTCTCTGCTCAAGCTGCTGCAGGAGATTTGCGGGGTCTTTAAATTTACTGAGAAGTATCATTGCCGCAATAATATAGGGCTTAAAGCTTGCCTCTTTATAGAGCGGATCACGGTAACGGTCAAATACCGACGCCTCCACCTCGCCTTCCTTGCAGCTTACGCCCGTAATGTCGGCGGGCAGGCAGTGCAGATACAGAGCTTTTCCGTCGCGGGTGGTTTTCATGAGTTCTTCAGTGCATGTCCACTCCTTATGCTGAGCGTTTTGTGCAAGAAGCTCTTTTTCAAGCGCTTTGATTCCATCGAAATCGCCTTCGCCGTACAGCTTAGTGCGCTTTTCCATAGCCGCGAAAGAAGCCCAGCTCTTTGGATAGACTATATCCGCATCTTTAAAGGCATCCTGCATACTGTTTGTCTTTCTGAACGAACCGCCGGACTGCTCCGCGTTTTTCTTTGCAACTTCCTCAACTTCGGGCATTACGTCATATCCTTCCGGATGTGCGAGAACAACTTCCATTCCGAGTCTTGTAAACAGGCCGATTACGCCTTGAGGAACCGAAAGCGGCTTTCCGTATGAAGGAGAATATGCCCATGTCATGGCAACCTTTTTGCCTTTCAGATTTTCTATTCCTCCGAACTCGTGCATGACATGAAGCATATCCGCCATGCACTGGGTGGGATGGTCGATATCACACTGGAGATTGACCAGCGTGGGTCTCTGTTCGAGAACTCCTGCATTCTTTCCATCTTCAACGGCACGCGCAACTTCTCTCATATACGCATTGCCTTTGCCGATATACATATCATCCCTGATGCCTATTACATCAGCCATAAAGGAGATCATGTTTGCGGTTTCACGGACGGTTTCGCCATGAGCTATCTGTGACTTGCCCTCGTCAAGATCCTGCACTTCAAGCCCGAGCAGGTTGCAGGCGGATGCAAAAGAAAATCTCGTTCTTGTGGAGTTATCGCGGAAAAGAGAGATTGCAAGTCCGCTGTCAAACACTTTTGTCGAAATGTTTTTTTCACGCAGGCAGCGGAGCGCGTCCGCAACCGTCCATACGGCCTGAAGCTCATCGAACGATTTTTCCCATGTAAGGAAGAAATCGTTGTTATACATGCCGTCAAATTTCAGTTCGTTAAGTTTTTTGACGTAATCCTGCAGAGTGCTCAAAATAAT
>JAAYWX010000207.1 GCA_012516225.1 Clostridiales bacterium | reverse complement strand
TCTGTGAAGCTTAATAAGCCCTTCTGCGGCTGTTTTTTCCTCTCTCAAGCCATGCGACTGAAGTTCCAGATAAAAACCGTCCTGTCCGAATATTTCATGAAGCTCCAGCGCGCGGTTCTTCGCTCCCTGATAATCTCCCTTGACTATTTTTTGCTGAATTTCTCCTGCAATGCATCCGGAAAGGCAGATAAGTCCCTCGGAATGTTCCCGCAGTAGCTTCCAGTCTATGCGCGGCTTCACATAGAAGCCATTTATAAATCCCTCACTCACAAGATAGCAGAGGTTGTGGTATCCGATTTCGTTTCTGCAGAGAAGGATAAGATGAGAGTATTCGCTGTCCGTTCCGTACTCCCTGTCGCTCATATTTCGAGGGGCAACGTAAACTTCGCAGCCGATTATGGGCTTTATTCCTTCTTTCTTTGCGGCCTTATAGAAAGCCACAGCGCCGTACATGACGCCGTGGTCGGTAATGGCAAGCGCGTTCTGCCCAAGTTTTTTTGCGTATGCAACCATCTCTTCTATTCGGCAGGCACCGTCAAGAAGGCTGTATTCGCTGTGGACATGAAGATGAACAAACGCCATAGTTCGCGCTCCTTCTTATAAAAGAAAACTTTATTTTCAAATTCTTTGCTCTGTACAGCTTACAAATTCCGGCGGCAGTCCTGCCTTGAGTCCTTGTCAAGTTCCATCAGTTTGCGCAGTCTGTGGCTTATGCATGATTTGCTGACAGGCGGTATTGCAAGAGCTGCAAGATCCGAAAGGCTTGCCTCCGGGTTGGCTATACGCAAAAGAGCCGCTTCCTTAAGCTTGTCCGGAAGTTCTTCAAGCCCTATATTGCGGTCGATCCTTCGTATAGCCTCAAGTTGCTCCTCCGCGGCGAGCACAATTTTGTCGGCATTTGCGCTGTCGCAGTTCACGCGGCGGTTAACCGCATTGCGCATATCTTTCTCTACTTTGGCAGACATAATCTCCATTGCGGAAACCGGAGCGCCTATAAGCGTGAAAAAGTCTTCTATAGATTCGGATTGCTTGAAATATATAACATAATTGCCGCCTCTGGCAGCGTCTTTAGGTGAAAACCCAAGCTCAAGTAATATTGAAAATGTTTCTCTGCTGACATTGTAATGGTCTGTCACAAGTTCAAGATGATAGCTCTTTGACGGATCCGTTATGCTTCCTCCGGCAAGGAAAGCACCTCTTAGAAAAGCGGCCTTGCAGCAGCTTTCCTCAAGAACGCCGAGATTTATATGGTGTGCAAGTATCTCTCGCGCTTCATAGCCGTATGTTGAAAAAATACGGCTTATGCTCTCATGATTTGTAATATAAAAAGCATATTTCCCTTTGATGTCCGTTGATGAAACCGCATCAAACTCACATCCGAAAGCCTTTTTGAAGAGTCTTGGCAGCCTCTCTTTAAATTCCGGGCTTGAGGTTACAATTCGGATTTCGTCGGCGGTGAACATATTGCAGTACAGAAGAACCCCATACGCCTCAGCTACGGCACAACAGCGTTTCTGCAGCTGTTCCCTGCAGAGCTCAGACTTTGTATCCGACGAAAATGACATTCTTGCACCTCCTTTTTCGTTTTTTTTAGTTATAGACTTATATATAGACTTTTGTAGGTGATTCTTCCCTGTGCAAGCGCATTATTTCCGCTGCAAGGCGGTGAGTGTCATGCCTTGCGTACCCGCCTGAACAGTCAAGCATAGGGCTGAGAATGGTTTTTACGCCGAGTTTTTCAAGCTCATCGGCATCCACGATTGTTTGTTCCGCCCCCTGCGCTCTATATCTGCTTAAAATATCCTCCGGGATCGGCGTACTATTTGCTATGCAATAATCGAACAATTTTCGTCCAGAATGTGAAAACAGCGCCCGGACATGGTCGGAAGCCGTGTAATTTTCAGTTTCTCCGTCCTGAGTGGTAACATTGAGCACATAAACTTTCAGCGCTTCCGACTCCGCTATCGCATCCGAAACACCTTGCGTCAGAAGATTTGGTATGATGCTCGTGTATAAGCTTCCCGGCCCGAGAAGGATAAGCTCGGCATTTTTTATTGCCTCAATGCTTTCTTTCAACGCCGGAGGATTTTCCGGAATAAGGGCAACACGCTTTATACGGCGGTTCCCTTGCTTTTTATGTTCGGTTATCTTTGATTCCCCTATTATAACGGTGTCATCGTCAAATGTAGCCATAAGCCGGACATCCTCCGTCGTAACGGGAAGCACCTTCCCGGTTATCGCAAGAACTTCACTCATTTTCCGTATGGCTTCGCAGAAAGACCCTGATATATCGTTAAGCGCCGCAAGAAACAAATTGCCCATGCTTTGGCCTTTCAAGCACCCTTCCTTAAAACGGTAGCTTAAAATCTGTTCCATTGTCGGTTCGGTATTTGCAAGTGCTTGAAGGCAGTTTCGAACATCCCCCGGAGGCGGCATGGAGAGCTCATCCCTAAGCGTTCCGGAGTTCCCTCCGTCATCCGCCATGGTGACTATCGCAGTCAGCTTGCTTGTATGAAACTTTAGCCCCCTCAGCATATTTGACAGCCCGGTGCCGCCCCCAAGAGCCACAACCGATG
>JAAYWX010000019.1 GCA_012516225.1 Clostridiales bacterium | reverse complement strand
GACAAACGCAGAATGTATACGCGCTCCTTCCATTAGGAAGATGACAGGCAAGCTTATAGTCTGCAGGCGGAAGCCTTTCTGCAAAACCGCCGTATTGAGAAACTGAAATATCCGTTTGCCTGTGCTCTATGCGTACTCCCACCGCAAAGGCCTTCTGCTCCATAGGTATGCCTGCTTCAAAGAGCATTGCAAATGTGTCCCTCGCCGAATGTCCGGGTGCAAGGATCAGCGTATCGCATGGCATTTCATACGATCCTGTTTTCGTCATAACGGATATTCCAGTAAGTTTCCCGTTTTTTATCTTCAGTGCATTCAGCGTATGTTCAAACGTTATATCGCATCCGAGAGATATTAATTCCGTGCGGATATTTTTTACAACATTACGCAGAATATCGGTTCCTATATGCGGCTTGTGAGACCATTTAATATCTTCAGGTGCGCCATGCTCGATAAAAATATCGTAGACATGTGAAATCCTCGGGTCATTAATTCCTGTTGTCAGTTTTCCGTCGGAAAAAGTACCGGCTCCTCCTTCTCCGAACTGTACGTTTGAGCTTAGAGAAAGTATTCCTGTTTTCCAGAAATACTCAACATCTTCCGTACGTTCTTCTACACTTCGCCCACGTTCAAGAATTACTGGAGGTATTCCTGCCCTCGCAAGGTGAAGCGCCGCAAACAATCCGGCCGGTCCCATTCCTGTAACCACAGGCCTCAGCATGCTTTTTCTTGCCGGACTCGGAAATATATATTTCTCGTGACTGAAAATCGAAACATCCCTGTTTTTTGCGTTGCCAATCAGTTTCTCCTCATTTTCGGCTGAAAGTGTAACAGCGCAGACATAATGCACATCGCTTTTTTTGCGCGCATCTATAGAAAGTCTTGAAATATTTAGTTCCAAAATGCGGCTCGGATCCGTACCGAGCTTTTTTGCTGCTGCATTTTTTAAATCTTTTTCAGTAAAACCAACCGGCAGGTTTATATTGCTGACTTTAATCAAAATCCGTTCCTCCCAGAGAGGCATTAATCTGATTTTATTATACCAAATATATCTCACAACTAAAACCGGTGGTTTTAGTTGTTTTCCAAGTATATTTTGTTTACATAATATTTATAAGTGTTAAAATCGTGGACAGTTATTTAATTCTTAAATCGCTTAAAATCTCGTCCCAATGGATATTTCCTTCTGTTATAGGAGAATGCGTTCCAAACGCTTTTCAAAATGAGCAATCCATGTATTCCCTCCTGCGTCATCTCTACTCCATTTTCGTTATAGCGGAGTACTTGCATTTTAGGATATTTACGCACAAGTTCAATGATATCTTCCGAATGAACATTCGTTGTTGCGGCGTTAGTTTCCGAAAACGGCCGTATGTTTCCGTTGTTGAAAATATATTAGCCGTATGCTAAAGATCTGCAGTGATATACCTCTTTGTCAGAACAAACAGCATAATAGGCTCGTCCAATGCATAGGCGCCTAAGCCATCTCTTTAGTCAGCTTGCTCGGACCTCATTTTTAAAATCCGAAGGCAAAGAGCTTGTATCAAACTTTACAGAGAACTCACATATAATCTCGCCTTTGCAGTTTTAGTAATCCCCCGTCCCGTCTGAAATGAAAAGCTTGAAGGTGCTGTGCTTTTACCGTCATCAATAAGAAAACTTTTTTCATACGGCAACAAATCAACGGATAAGCGAGCCAAAGAAGCTTGACCTGCTCATATTGCGGAGCATTATGCAGTTCTGCCGCAGCAACGAGTGCTTGGCAAATATGAATCCACTTCATCGACAGGCCTGCCCTCTGCATTCATTGCAGTTGTCATATGGGCGTTTTCAATCTTTGCTGTGGAAACACCAGAATTATTTTTTGAAAATATTGCTAAGCCTATAGCTAAAATAAAAACAGTAACAAGCCACAATATAAACTTAGCCAGCCGTCCTCTTTTTTTAATTTTTTTCTGAATAAAAAGGGCCGCAGAAAAAATCACGGCGGAAAAAACCCACCCTGCCAGAGTAATCTCCGCTTCAAATATCTTTGCAAGGCGAACAACTCCCAGCAATATAAAAATTATAAGCCCCAAGACTTTACCTTTTTGGGCAGATTTTTTCTGTGCTTTAGCGTAAAATTCTGTCTGCTGATTATCATACTTCGGTTCTTGTCCAAATTCTTCAGCAGTTTTCTGCTGAGGAGTCGGCATATTTGTACCTGCTGTCGGCTGAGCGTACTCAGGGGCAATAGGGTTTCCGCATTTATTGCAAAACTTTGCTCCGTTTTCCAATGGGATCCCGCAATTGGAGCAATACCCGTTTGATGACTGCGCTGGCTGCCCATCATGCACTTCTTTGTCAGTCCGGGCAAAAGATGGTGCATATCCGGCCGGATACATTGCTTTGTTTTTGTTTATTACGGTCTTAAATCCCCAACCGTAAAGCTTTGCGGTCTCCTTGACCGCCTTTGGTATAGCTCCCAAATCAAGTATGTACTCATAGGCCTTTCCGTCAGGGGAATATTGAACGCTCTTAACTTTACGGAATAATGTCTTTCCGCTTTGAAAGGATGTTCCACTATCGCTGCCAAATGAGAGCCCATGTCCAATTTCCGTAGTTTTTTCGTACATATAAACTATATTGTTTTTCTCATTTGCAAAAATCAAGGCTTCATATCTTATTTTCTTGCTTCCTGTACTCCACTGTGCATCAAGAAATTCAGTATTAATAGCAATATCGGAGTTGTTCCCGCATGTAACTGATATCCCCATTACGGCAAGTTTTCCGACTATTCCGGAAATAATTTTCTGCTTCATAGTATGACTCCCTCAATTCTCTTTTAGTCGCATAGAGCACATTTTGTCATATTTATATTTTAATTATAATTTACTCCTGCTGTTGTGGTCAACGTCGATTATAAAAAACAGCTTTATGAAAAATTCGGCAGAAAGTGTTCAGTCTTGTTTTTCCTGAGTCGATTGATTTTTAGGTACGGCAACCGGAAGGTTCCAACCATATTTAGTTGCAAGTATCCTAATAAGACATGTAAGCCCGACAGCAGAGAAAATTGAGATCGGGTCGTTTGCTTTCAGCCTGAAAAGAAGATAATACAGACACGCACCGGCAATCGCGGCAACCGCATAAATCCTTTTGCGGAGCACAAAGGGGATACTTAGGCTCATCATATCGCGCAGAAGGCCTCCTCCTATCCCTGTAAGCATACCGAGAAAAATGCACATAAAAGCGTTTTCCGAATATCCAGCCGAAATTCCTATCCTTGTCCCTGTGACGGAAAAAGCGCCTAATCCAACCGCATCGAAAACATTGTTTACCGTATCAATCAAACGTGTATTCTTAAAATATGTACCGCTTGCGAAATATGCCGCAAGAAAAACAGCTATGGAAACTGCACATTCTGTAATTACATACTCCATATTGACGAACATTGCGGGTGGAAAACTTCCTATAAGCACATCCCGTATCATTCCTCCGCCTACGGCTGTAATTATGCCGAGAAAAATCACCCCGAACAGGTCAAGTTTACGTTCTATTGCAACCATAGCTCCGGATACCGCAAAAGCAATAGTTCCGACTATTTCTAAAACATAAAAAACACTTTTCGTTATTTCCATGTTAAACATTCCTTTATTTCAGACTGTTTTAATTATATTGCCATACTGGGGATATGTCAAAATATTAAAAGAAAAGAGCTTTCGGGAAAATTCCGAAAGCTCTTTTCTTTTTTCTATTTTCCTATGTTCCCGAACAAATCCGAGAAAAACTTTCCTACGCTCTTTACAAAATCTCCGAAAGACTGTGCAAACTTGCTCGCCTTTTCCTTCGCCTGAGCAAGTTTTTTTACGGTAGTCTGCAAAGACTCCACCTTGGCCTTCAGTTCTTCAGAGTCAAGTTTTTCAAGCGAGCGGCACAGGGAAACGAGCTGCTCAACCTGCGAATCGCTGACGGAAACATTGTTTTCCGCAGCAATACTTTTTATCTGTTCTCTTAGCTCATCATCTGACATTTTAACGGTTTCCGCAAGTATTTTCTTCAATTCGTTAACTATTGTAACCGCATCATAGTTGCCTATCTCATCGGCAAGTTCTGCCGTTATAACAAGTTCCTGTGTTTCGGCAAGCTTTGCCGTTTCGTCAAGCTGCTGCCCAGTAATATCCTCATAAGCCTTGTATACTCCTGTCAAAGCCGCGGTTCCCGAAATTCCTTCAATAGGACTTGCAACAATAAGTTTAGCATTGTCTATCCCTGCCGTAACGAGTGCATTCATGTACATTTCTTTCGTACACCAACTGATATTGCTTGTGCTGACCTTAAGTCCTTCGCCCTCACCAAGAACCTCAATATATACGCAGGAAATTGCCCGCGTACCGATAATCGACGGAGCAACAAGCCCGTCGAGATATTCTTTTTCCTCAGCGTTTGTAACTGTAAGTTCCTTCACGCTACCCTCTTTAATTCCAAATTCCTTATAAACTTGTTCTTTTTGCGCCTCTGAAATATCCGCACCGAAAACTGCTCGGGCATCTCCTTTTTCAAGGGCAACAGCAAAACCCAGAGAAAATAAAGTGCAAAGAACAAGAAGAAATGATATCGCTCGTTTCATTTTTAAGCCTTTTCATCCTTTCTCTCCGAAGTAATTCATTATAAACATATTTTAACTCATAATTTCAAAAATGTACACTGTCATTGCATAGTATTTGATACAAAAACATAGACGTTTAACAGTGCCTTTTGTTTCGATTGTATGTCCAAACTTTTCAAAGAATGAATTTAAAAATTACAGGAGCTTAAAAATGCAAAACCTTTCTGAAACATTGCTTAGTATAAACAGCTCAATAAGCGAAATCGTATGGGGAATCCCTATGATGCTGCTTTTATTAGGTACGGGACTGTTTTTTAGTCTGCGTACAAAATTCCTGCAGTTCAGAAAATTCGGATATACAATGAAAAACATCCTTGGGAGCGCTTTTAAAAAAGATGCCTCTTATAAATCCGGCTCAATTTCTCCTTTTCAGGCCGTAACGACAGCCCTCGCGGGAACGATAGGAACAGGAAACATTGCCGGTGTTGCCGGTGCAATTTCCCTTGGCGGTCCGGGTGCCGTATTCTGGATGTGGATATCGGCAATGTTCGGAATGATAACAAAATATTCGGAAATACTTCTTGCTGTCAGGTTCCGTACCCGCAACGATAAGGGTGAGTGGGTTGGGGGACCTATGTACTACATAACAAAAGGACTTGGGAAAAACCACAGATGGCTTGCAGTATTATTTTCCGTTTTTGGCATGCTTGCGTCTTTCGGACCCGGCAATATGACACAGGTAAATACTATAGCCGGAGCCTCCCTTACCCTTGCATCTGAATTTTTCCCCGGAAAAATTATTCCCGGCAGCAGAGATGAAATGCTAATCCGGCTGGGAGTAGGTTTTGTGGTTTCTTTTTTAGTCGCACTTGTTCTTCTCGGCGGAATCAAGCGAATAGGAACCGTCTCGGAAAAATTGGTGCCTGCAATGAGCCTAATCTATATCGTAGGAGCTTTAACCGTTATATTGTCAAATTGGGCACAAATGGGCGAAGTTTTCAAATCAATTTTTATAGGAGCTTTTCGTCCGGATTCCGTCTTGGGCGGTGCTTTCGGCATTGGAATAACCCATGCAATGAAACGTGGAGTAGGGCGTGGAGTATTTTCAAACGAAGCCGGCCTTGGTTC
>JAAYWX010000206.1 GCA_012516225.1 Clostridiales bacterium | reverse complement strand
CAGCAAAGAAAAATATCATAGGTGAACACTTTTTATAAGGGGTGACATAAAATGAAGGCCTTCCAACTTGATTTTAGCTCGATAACTACAAATTGTTTAGGAAGTTTATAGCAGCCCAGACCTCTCTATCGAAACGTAACGACAAAGACGTTACAATGTAATCAGAGGGGGATGATTGACATGCAAAAAACTACGACTTTAAATCTGAGAGTTGATCCTGACGTAAAAAGAAGGGCTGAAGAAGTTCTTTCGCAGCTTGGCATGCCTATGTCCACAGCGATAGATATTTATCTGAAACAGATTTCAATGACCGGCGGAATACCTTTTGCTGTAACACTGCCGAAGGTACCGGTTTCTATAAACGCCGATTTAATGGCAGCGGACGAAATTCATGCGAAGTTACAAGAAGGATATAACGATATCGAAAAAGGCAATGTGCAAGATGCATCTGCTGCCTTTAAGAGATTTCGGGAGACGCACGCATGAAGAAGTATAGGGTGCAGATTACAGACAAAGCGCTTTTTGATATGGAGCAAATTAATAGTTATATCGCAGAGCAGCTACAGGCACCGGAGGCGGCTATGGGACAGTATAACAGATAACAGAATAGCTGACGCAATCGAAAGTCTTGATATATTCCTGGAACGTGTGAAGTTAATGGAGACTGACGAAGAGCGTACACTGGGACTAAGGCAAATGCCTGTCGATAGTTATTCTGTGGAAATATTATTATTGGTCTAGACCGGAAAATAAGGAAAAATAATCGGAAAAAGTTGAGAATGAAAGCATTGAACTACATGACGAAAGGAAAACCATGTTACGAGATAAATCCGGAAGATATGCGTATATTATTGGCTTGATAGTATTATCTGCATCTACAGTAATTTTTTCCGTAATGGGTCTTCTTAGTAAAGTGGAAAATTATACATTGATAACATCATATTTAGCCGGATTTGCCATATTCCAATATGTTATAGGCATTCTAATCTTCAACCATCTGAATAAGAAATACTGAGTAGATGTTTAAGATTACCAAGCAAAAAATGAGTAAAACCGATGGAGGTTTAATTTTCATAGCAGCTACGACACATTTATATAATGCGGCGTAATCCTGTAGCTGGAAAGACACAGGTGGTCAGAACTTGTGGGTTATACGTTAGTGTAAAATAACTGTAGGTCACCACTAATCTTCTGCTGGAAATTGGGGAGTTTTAGGGGGGCCACCAAATGATACTTAAAATATTCATTGCGGTAAGTGTCATTGGGTTAGCGTTGGTGGGTATATTTAGTGATGTGCACTCATATAAAACGCAAAACCCAGATGACTACATTAGTTTTACTACGATTTATATGACAGCTTCTGATCACCTTTTTCAGTTGATCAGCAGAGCCTATAATTATTCTGCGCGGGGACAGCTACCGAGTGCGAAACTGCTTGACTCCTCCAAGTTTGATACAGTCAAAGGAGGATTGATAGCATATTCCATAATCTTGTGGTCTAATTTTCATGGCCAAAAGTGTTCATTCTCAACTGGCCGTTGACAGCTAAGGAGGACCTTGACAAAACTAAAATAAATTGCTATGGCTGCCGGTGCGAACAAGAATGACTTCTTTAGCATCAATGTGGTAAATCAAAAGCAAGTCGGCCTGGATGTGGCACTCGCGATAACCGCTCCACTTGCCGGCAAGGTTATGGTCACGAAACTTTGGTGGCAATTTGTCACTAGTTGCAAGCATGCGGATGCAATCATCTAGTAGGATGATATCCAGCCCACGTTTTTCCGCAAGCTTATAATCCTTCTTAAATTGTGTTGTCCATACAATCTGACGGGTCATGATTTTAACTCCCGTAACGCCTCCTCGACATCAGAATAACGCTTGACATTCGGATCACTTGCAATTTGTCCCGCTTCAAGCAATGCAGCACTAGTTATAGCGTTAGGGATGTTTGTGGTGATTTCAAAGGGGATACGACCTTCCCTTATGGATTGGCGAAGAAAAACATTAAAGGCTGTGGTCATATTAAGGCCAAGCTGTGCAAACAGTTTTTCTGCCTCGTTTTTAATTTCGGTGTCTATTCTGAAGCTGACGCTGGATGTTTTTTTAGCCATAGCAATTGCCTCCTTATCATGGTTTATGTAAATTGTAGCATAATTTGTCTACGATGTAAAGCCGGTGTGCTGCCAATAGCATTGTATTGGCTTTCACAACCAAGGGGACGGTGTTAGTGTAAAATAACTGTAGGTTAGCACTAGTCTTTTGCTAGAAATTGGGGAGTTTTAGGGGGGCATTAAATGAAACTTAGAACATTTATCCCGGTAAGTATCGTTGCGTTAATGTTGGTGGGTGCATTTAGTGGCATGCACTCATACCAAACGCAAAATCTGGCTGACTACATTAGTTTCACTGCGATTCACATGACAGCTTATGACGAAGCGAGCGATGTGGCTGAATATGAGGCAGCAGTATATGAATATAATTTACAAAGCAAACAGGTTTCCGAAATATTCAGGTTCCCCTACAATACACT
>JAAYWX010000205.1 GCA_012516225.1 Clostridiales bacterium | reverse complement strand
GCTGACAGGAGGATATGAGTCGTGGCTAAAATACAGTATTTAGGAACAGGTAGACGGAAATGCTCGGTTGCGCGTGTGGTCATCTCGCCCGGCAACGGCAAGTTTACCATCAATAAAAGATCCGTTGAGGATTATTTCGGTTATGAGACGCTGCGGATGATGGTGAAATCCCCGCTGGCGCTGACGGATTCGGTCAACAAATTCGACGTGTCTGTCAACGTTAAGGGCGGCGGATACACCGGCCAGGCCGGCGCGATCCGTCACGGCATCTCCCGGGCGCTGGTTAAGGCGGACCCGGAGCTGCGCCTTGTGTTAAAGCAAGCCGGTTTTCTCACCCGCGATCCGCGCATGAAGGAAAGAAAGAAATACGGCCTCAAGGCTGCCCGTCGTGCGCCGCAGTTCTCCAAGAGATAATATCGCGGTTTCTTCTGGGGCGCAGGGAATGCGTCCCGTTATCAGGGCGGGCTCAGCGGCCCGCCTTTTATATTGCCTGCGCGCGGCACACGGGGCGTCTTTGCCGCAATATGGCCTCATTTATATGGGCCAAAATTAAAAATAAAAAAGTGGTTGAATAACCGCAGCCGATATATTATAATAGCAACTGCACTGGCGAGGAGGTATGGCTCAGCTGGTTAGAGCGCTCGCTTCACATGCGAGAGGTCGCTGGTTCGAATCCAGCTACCTCCACCATGCAGAACCCTTTGAATATGTATTCAAAGGGTTTTTTGTTTCGAATAATAGCCTTTAGCTTTGTCATTTCCGAATAACCTCCTAAGAACAATTCTACCTGTCCCCATAACTAATAAATTTTTCATATTTTAGTTTTGCCATTCCCTATCTTCCCATTTAAAAAGACATCCTTAAATATATATTTATGTTAAATTTATTCTAAATATTTATAGTACCCAAATCGAAATAAATAGTAAATAAAACTGCTTCCTGCAACGCCTTAGCGGCAAAAGGGAAGGGTTTGGAAAAATCTTGGACCTTCGCAATAAATTTGGAGCGTGAGTCGGAATATGAGTAAGAAATCATTTTGGAAACATGCCGGAAAAAAGACAGCGTTGCTTCTTGCCGCATTGATGCTTCTCGGGCTTTTTTCAGCCTGTGCGGATGCCCGCGAAACGTCTTATCAGGAACCTTACCAGGATAGCGCTGCCGTAACGCCTGCGGAAACGCCGGCCCCCACGCCTGCTGAAACCATCCCTGACAGAATCAGCAGGCGAAGCTTAGTTGCGTCCTCATTTACCAATCTTTCTTTTACGCCATGGGATGTCGAAAGCGCGGTCGCACAGGCCGGAATACACGACAAAAAGCCATACACCGTCATGGTTTACCTGAACGGTTCGGACCTGGAAACGGAAAACGGCATGGCGACGTCGGATTTAATGGAAATGATCGAGTCTGGGTATAACGAGGACAACGTCAATGTCGTAATCCTGTCGGGCGGCACGGCAGCATGGAACAACGATGTCATACCAAGCGATACCTGCGCGCTGTACCACATTGCCGAAGGCGATCTGCAGTTTATCGATACAATCGGAAAGCTTAACATCGGCGACGCCGGCACATTATCCGGTTTTATCGACTTTTGTATGACGGCTTTCCCCGCAGACAGATACGGGCTGATTCTCTGGAACCATGGCGGCGGGTCGATAGCGGGTTACGGTTCAGACGAGCACTTTGATAACGACGGCCTGCAGCTTCTTGAATTGAATTTCGCGCTGGAGGAATCGCAGGCGGCGGAAGAACGCCTGGAGTTTATTGGATTTGACGCATGCCTTATGGCAACCATCGAAACGGCTGTCGTCGCGCAGGATTACGCAAACTACCTGATTGCTTCCGAAGAGCTTGAGCCGGGTTATGGATGGGATTATCACTGGCTTTACGATCTTGGCGCAAACCCCTCTATGAACGGAGCGGAACTGGGCCAAATCATTGCCGACAAGTTCGTGGCTTTCTATGAGGGCAGCGACGAAGAAGCCACGCTTTCGGTGACGGATCTGTCAAAGGTTCATGGTGTACTGGACGCGATGGGTACATTGATGTCGGCGTGCAATGAAGACTTTTCGCCGGAGCTGTTTAAGCAAGTATCGAAATGGCGGAATAATACGAAGACCTTTGGAGGCGGAAGCCCGCGCGATGAAGGCTGCGACATGATAGACCTTGCCGATATGGCGCACAAGTTTGCAGAAAAATATCCGGATGAAGCGGAAGCGCTTATCCGCGCCGTGGAAGATGCCGTTGTGTATAATACCTATTCGGAAGGCATAGAAGGCGCTTACGGGCTCTCCACCTACTACGTGTTCAGCGGAAAGGATGAGGCTTGGGAAGCCATTGAAACCTATCGGGCGATGATGATGAACCCGCAATACACATCATTTTTGGAGAATTTCGCGTCGCTGCTTACCGGCGAGAGCATAGCCGATATGGATGTATCCTCGCAGGCGCCGGAAAAGGACGCGGACGGGAATTTTACCATTAAGCTGACTCCCGACGAGCTTGACAACCTGCTGGAGATTTACTTTACGGTCTGGGAACCGGTCCCGGGTGAGCAGGACTACTACTTTATGCTGGGGCAGTCGAGCGCCGTCAAAATTGCCGAAGACGGTACGATAGAAACCGAGTTCGAAGGCGTATGGCCGGGAATCAATGGCGATTTTGTCTGTCTGTATGAAATCAGCAGCACCCAGCACAGCCGCAGATACGCCATACCGGCAGTATTGAACGGCAAGGATGTGGACATCATCGTGGTGTTCGACGAAGACAATCCTGACGGCAAGATTATCGGCGCCCGGCCTTTAATGGACGATTCAACGGATATGGCGGCAAAGTACCTGCTCCCCATAAAGGATGGCGACCGCATACAGTTCCTCTACTATGCGGAGTATTTTGGTGACGATGAGCAAAAGGCGGCTGAAGAATGGTACGAAGGCGAAACGTTTACGGTGAAAGGCGGCCTTAAACTCGAATGGCTTGAAGTGGAAGCGGGGCAGCCGTATTGTTATGGCTTTTTAATCAAAGATGTGCATGGAAACGAGTACTATACCGATATAATCGAGGTCGAGTTTTTGGAGTAGACCCCCCAAAACCGACTGCGGATAGCTTTATCACATCAGTTTCAGGAATACATGACGAAACCCCTTAGAATAAGTATTCAAGGGGTTTTTTTGCAAGGTGCTACTTGCTTTCGATTTCTACCCTAAATGGTTTTCAAGCATAGTTATCTCATTTGTGTACTTTAAATGGTATAGTTTATGTGTTACTATATACCAAAAAACAGAAAGGAAGTAATGATATGGGCAATATTCTTTTCTATGGCGAACGTGGCATTGTCAATGGTATTGTCTTGGATATAAAGAATCACCCCAGCAAGCAGAAAGGATTTTTGAAGGCCATCCGCTTTGCCGGTGGAAACAGTCCTGAATGGATTGACAATATAACCGGAGCTGATTTTATTGTTGAGCCGTCTCTTTCGGAATTCGGAAACCCGGACCTCATCATGATCGCTTATGAGCCGGATAATAAAAAGCACGTCTTATTCATAGAAGCGAAAACCCACTGCTACCAAGATGAAGCGATTGATAAAACATCATCATTTAACATTAGAGGGTCAACGAGTGCAATTAATTTTCAATTAGCATTAAAATTTCGGTTTGCAGAAGCTTTTAAAAAGGTTGAACGCAACGATTATATTATAGAATGCCAAGAATACTATCAAAATAATTATGAAAGCCAAGATAAATTGCGGCGGCGGATCAAAAACAAGGTTGTCATTGAAATTTGCGACAGGTTCCGGAACGCTCAGGATTTCTGGTTTGTTGCATTAACCAACGACTCAGATAACGCGATACCTTACGCAGATTCAGACTTCCTTCCCCCAATTGGGGACTGGGAAAACAATAAGAGCAGATTCGGCCTTGTCTCATATGCCATGTTAGAAAAAGAAGATGTAATAAACAGGAATCGGGGTTATTTCGGAGCTGCGGCCAAAGTTTTTCTTGGATCGCCTGCTGATACAGGCTGTCCAGAAGCTAAGCCATTAGAACCGATCAACCGGATAAAATGGACAGATGAACAACGGGTTGCAGCAAATAAACTAATTGATGTAATTCAGGCAGCAACTGACTATGAATTTGATGTCCAGAATGGTTCATACAGCTTATCCGTTAATGGGATAGCGTTGATAAAAATTTTAACTCAAAATGATAACAGCATTATATTAGGGCTTCGAAATGACGGTTTACCTGAAGGCTGGAAGAAATATTTTACATATGGGATATTTAACATTGGAGTAGCAAACAAAAGGAAACTTTTTGCATTTGCCAAATTTGACCCAAAAGATGATCAGGCAATTGAAAGATTATCTGAATATGCAATCAGATATATTGATTTTCGTGGATCTGCTGAAATTGAAAGACCGATAACCTGTCCCATACTCAGGACGATCAACCGAACAAAATGGACAGATGAACAACATGCTGCAGTAAATAGACTAATTGATGCAATTCAAACAGCAACAGGATGTAAATTTGATGAGTATAGCGGTTCTTACAGCTTGTCCGATAACAGGGAAACACTTATTAAAGCTTTTACTCAAGATGATAACTGCATTATATTAGGAATTCGATACAGTAGATTGCCTGCGGACTATAGTAAATACCTGACTTATGGTACATATAACATTGGAGCAGGAAACAGGATGAAGGCTTTTGTATGTGCAAAATTTGGCGCAAAAGACAATCAGGCAATTGAAAGGTTGTCAGAATACGCAATCAGATACATTAAGAAACAGGGGCTAGGAGAAAAAATCTAATAATTTAATAACGCAGTTTGGAGCTGCATATAAATTTTAAAAGGGCTGTCCCCAAACGGCAGGCAGCCCTTTCATCAAAGTTTACGCCGCAGAAGTTTATTC
>JAAYWX010000204.1 GCA_012516225.1 Clostridiales bacterium | reverse complement strand
GGTGGAGGAGGGTGGATTCGAACCACCGAAGTCACTGACAACAGATTTACAGTCTGCCCCCTTTGGCCACTCGGGAAATCTCCCATGATTTTCAGCCAAGTCCGCTGTGCTTTACCCAGCGGTGGAGCTGGTGGACGGATTCGAACCCCCGACCTGCTGATTACAAATCAGCTGCTCTACCGGCTGAGCTACACCAGCGCGTCATCAGCGAGATTCATAATAGCAAATTAAATTTCATTTGTCAACACATATTTTAGCTTTTTATAAAGATTGGGGATACATTATGGCTGACATATTGGAGCTTTCGGTTCAGTACCGCGTTATCGGCACAGAGTGCAGGAAAAAACTGCTGGAGCTTGAAAACGCTCTGAATTCAGGAGAATTTTGCGAAAATGAGTATGAATTGAAGCGGAGAATTACTATGCTTACGGCAATGAGCAGAGATTGTATAGCCACTTCTAACTATCTCAGAGCATATTCGGAAAGGAGAGACCGTCTTGAAAGGCTCAGACGACAAAAAGCTGGAATATGAAGCACTGCAGGAGTTTATAGGACTTGTGGTGATTGACGGGAACCTTGGCAACCGCGTCAGAGTCGCACTGAATGAGGAACTTACCGACAGACAGAGAGAACTTATCAATCTTTACTATCTCGAACAAATGAGCATGACGGAAATTGCCCATAGGCTCGGACTGAGTCCCTCAACAGTCAGCAGAACGTTGAAACGCGGAAGAGGGCGACTTAGAAAGTATTTGAAATACAATGGGAGGTATTTTATGGATTCCCTTTCTGAATGAATTTGCAATTGAAAGCTTATTGTGGTATTATACTATACCATACCGCCGCAAGTACGGCAGGAAAGGTTCGGGATAGTATAATATGAGGCTTTTTTGCTGCAAATATACACATATATTTAAAATCCAAGTTTTGCTGCTTTGCGTTGTCCTGCTTTTGGGTTTGTGTTCATGTGCTAAAAATAAATATTCGGATCCACACGAAGGAATGGTCTGTGTTCCGGACGGAAGAGGAGGAGAAATGTGGGCGCCGCTTTACAAGGATATCCCCGTATCGAATTTTTCTCTGTCCGACTTTTATTCTGACGGAGAATACATAGGCTACAGCGGAAAAGAATATACCGCTTTTAGGGGAATAGATGTTTCCGAACATCAGGGGAATATAGACTGGCAGGCTGTACGCGATGATGGAATTGAATTTGCCATAATCCGCGCCGGATACAGAGGATACAGCCAAGGCAAGCTGTATGAGGATTCATGTTTCAGAAAAAATATTGAAGGCGCACTCGCCGCCGGACTTAAAGTGGGCGTTTATTTTTTCTCCCAGGCCGTAAATACCGATGAAGCTTCAGAAGAAGCCCGTTTTCTTTTGAAAATTATAGAGCCATATAAGCTGAGCCTGCCTGTGTTCTTCGATTGGGAAAAAGTGGCGAATGTCGGTGAAACCCGTGCGGATAACGTTGATGGCGATACGATAACAGAATGCTGCCTTGTTTTTTGCAGTATTATCAAAGATGCAGGCTATGATACCGGAGTATATTTTTACAGAAGTCTGGGTTATTATGATTATAAACTGGACAGACTTTCGGATCTCGTCTTCTGGGTCGGTGCGCCCGGGGAAACCCCTGACTTTTATTATAAGCACAGGATATGGCAGTATGCATTTGATGGAACTGTAAGCGGAATTGAAGGTGGTACCGATCTCAACATAATGTTTCAGGAGCACAGTGAGAGTACACTTCCGCCAGCGCCGAGCATTATACCCGGTGCGATTCCGCCTGAGGTTACTTTACCAGATCCGGGAAATCCACAAAAATAAAGAAAAACATAAAATGGAGCCGGCACAAAAATGTGCCGGCTCCATTTTAAATAAAATAACGTTGTCAAGACCATGCACCGATTTATTCGGCGGACTTGCTTTCCGGAATGTCTTCCCCATCGGAGCCTTCTTTTACAAAGTCTTCATCAGTGGCAACTTTTTCATCTGAAGTGCTTTCCATGGAAACTTCGGTAAATTCAACTTCGATATCATCACATTTGCCTGTTCCGGCCTTAAGCTCGTCCAGTTCGGCAAGGATTTTTTCGATGTGTTCGTTTGCAAGAGTTATTTCATCGCAGAGCTGCACAAAAAAGCCTTCTGGGGCGTTTTTATGCGTTTCATAGTAAAGCTTGCCGATTTCAAGATATGCTTTCTGAATAGTGTCTTTTTCTTCGCTGAGCTCCATGTTGAGCTTGGCTATACGAGCGACATCTTTAGCTTTGTCGGCCGCCTTTTCGGCGAGATTGCGGGTTTTTCCGGCAACGGTGCCCAATGTGTTTAGAAAAGCACCTTTGATTTCATTAATGTCTGCCATTTTAATTCCTCCTTGTTTCATCTTGCTCTTATGTATTATATGTTTATTATCTGCCGTTATCGGCTTCAGAAGCGTCAGAAGACTTTACCTCCGCCGACCTGGCATTTACCAGCATTTTATTTTTATCGTGAGGGATAGATCCATTTATGGCAAGGTATATGAGAGCGGTCGCACAAGAAATGCCCGCAAGAACCTGCGAAACCCGCAGGCCTGTATCAAAAAGATAAAGTCTGTCGGTTCGCAGACCTTCTATCAGCATACGGCCAAAACCATACC
>JAAYWX010000203.1 GCA_012516225.1 Clostridiales bacterium | reverse complement strand
TTATTTCATGGGTCCGTTCGGTGGTATAGGTTAAATAGCAAACGGCACAATTTTTAGGCGGCTCTATGGTCCTAAAAGAAAAGGGAACTATTTCATCGTCGCCCGGCTGTATTTCCATTTTTGAGAAATCAACAGTTCTGCGATTAACCCTTGGTGGAGTTCCCGTTTTAAAGCGCCTTATTGTAAGGCCCAAATCGGCAAGACGCGCCCCAAGCGGTACCGCTGCCGCAACCCCGTCCGGCCCGGATTCGCGAAGGACATCGCCGATTATTATTCTTCCTCTTAAATATGTCCCTGTGCATATTATTGCCGCTTTGCAAAGATATTCCGCTCCCGTATGAGTGCGGACCGATTTTACCTTCCCGTCCTCAGCGCCTATGTCCACAATCTCCGCCTGCTTTACTCTCAGGTTTTCCTGAAGTTCCAGAGTATGTTTCATAACGCTTTGGTATTTTCTTCTGTCTGCCTGTGCACGGAGAGAATGAACCGCGGGGCCTTTGCCTTTATTCAGCATACGATACTGTATGCAAGCCTTGTCTGCGGCAACGCCCATCTCGCCTCCAAGAGCGTCAAGTTCCCGCACAAGGTGGCCTTTTCCTGTTCCGCCTATTGCCGGATTGCAGGGCATGTTTCCGCATGTGTCAAGATTTATGGTAAAAATAATTGTGTCAAGTCCCATTCTGGCGCTGGCAAGAGCAGCTTCTATACCGGCATGTCCGGCCCCTATTACCGCCACATCGCACTTTCCGGCGTTATAAATCATAAAATAGTGCCCCCTAACATCTATACCAAAGGCGTACAGCCGCACCGCAGTATAGTTTTATCTCTTTGTTTTAACTATTAAAAATGCCGCAGTATCTGCACTGAGGTTATATACTAATTATATCCATACATATAAAAACCTTATATGTATGGTGTCCCGAATATTATACTCCCTTGCCTGTTTGCGCGCAATCCGATTTATTTATAAGAAATCAAGATCAAATATACGCTTTCATAATATTTTTCATATACATCTTGACAAATCTGGAAGCATGGTATATTCTAACTGTGTTAGTACGAATAGTACAGCGAGCGCGGAATGGAGGTGTTCGGGTGTTTTCGGTAAATTATCGGGATTCCCGCCCCATATATGAGCAGGTTAAGGACAGCATACGGCTTGCTATAATTACGGGAGCAATGAAAGCGGATGACAAGGTTCCATCTGTCCGAGACCTTGCGGGTCAACTTGCGATAAATCCAAACACAATACAGAAGGCATACCGGGAACTTGAAAGTGAAGGATATATTTATTCAGTACCCGGAAAAGGCAGCTTTGTGGGCGAATGCAGGGAAGCCTTGGAAAGCCGGAAAAAAGAACTTTTTATTCAGCTTGATTCGGCGGTGTCTGAGCTGAATCATCTTGGCGTTTCCGAGGACGATATCTGCAGCTATATAATGAAAAAAACCGCCTGGGAGGAGAAATAATGATAGAGGCCAGAAACGTCACGAAGAGTTTTGACGGGTGCAAAGCACTTGATAAACTTTCAATAACTGTTCCGGACGGCGCTATATACGGGCTTGTCGGGCCGAATGGAGCAGGAAAATCGACAATAATCCGTCATATAACGGGGATTTATCTTCAGGATGAAGGCGAAGTGCTTATAGATGGCAAGACCGTTTTCGAAAATCCGGAAGTGAAGAAAGATATTGCTTATATACCGGACGATATCTTTTTCTTTAATCAGTCGACGATAAAGGACATGATGAAGTTTTATAAGGGTGTATGTCCGAATTTTTCGACGGAGAGATATGAGAAAATGCGCAAGGCCTTTGATCTCAACGAAAACGCAAAAATGCGCAGCCTTTCCAAAGGAATGCAGAAGCAGGCAGCTTTTTGGCTGACCGTTTCAATGTGCCCGAAAGTTATTGTTTTGGACGAGCCGGTTGATGGGCTTGACCCTGTAATGCGCCGGCAGGTGTGGAGCATACTTATGGCGGATGTCGCCGAAAACGGTACTACCGTTCTTGTATCATCGCACAACCTGCGTGAGCTTGAAGATGTATGCGACCACGTCGGCATTATGAATAAAGGAAAAATTCTTCTTGAACGCAATCTTTCAGAGCTTCAGGAAAACATTGCAAAAGTTTTAGTCGCTTTGCCAGAGGACAAAGTACTGCCGGAGGGACTTAACATACTTCACAGCAGCAGTACGGGAAAACTGCAGACTTTAATTATACGCGGAAAGACAGATGAGATTACAAACATTATTGCCGCCAGTGAACCGCTATTTATGGACGTAATTCCTTTGTCGCTTGAGGAGATTTTTATTTATGAACTTGGGGGTGAGCACTATGAAGTCAGAGACATCATTCTTTAACCGCACCCTGTTTTTTAATCTTTATAAGCGTTATTGGCCCATTTTTGCATCGTACTTTATAATTTGGCTTATAGTCCTTCCCCTTTCTCTTGCAAACTCCATGCAGTATGCCTCGGAGATGACGCGCGTCAACGATATCCGCGAAAGCGTAGCCAGCGTCGGGTTACGGGTGCTGAATCAGGGAATTTACGGCGGAGCGATTATGTCCGCAATATTTAGCATACTTATTGCAATGGCCGCCTTTGGGTATTTATATAACGCGCGCAGCGTTTCTATGATGTGCTCTTTACCGATAAAGCGTGAAGGCGTTTTCGTTTCGGTATTTTCGGCGGGACTTGCTGGTATGTTTGCCGTCAATATAATAATTTTCCTCATCACTATGGCTGTGGAAGGAGCTTATGGAGCGTCCACCTTCGGACCGAGCTACCTATACCAGTGGCTTGCCATGGTTTGCATGATGAACCTGTTTTTCTTTGGATTTGCAACCTTCTGCGCAAGTCTGACGGGTAATATTTTTGTTCTTCCGGCAGTATATGTAATTTTAAATTTTACCGCTTATATTGTAGAGTTCTGCATCAGAACCATTATGCAAATCTTTATTTACGGTGCCAGCCCGAGTGCTCCATACAAATTTACGGTGCTTTCGCCCTTTGTAAAAATTGCGAAAACTCATCCGAGCGGAATAACCGAGAATGTCTTTGACGGGTCAACGTTGACATACAGTTACATTTCAGGATATTACTATGAAGAGTGGTCAACACTTGCGGTATATGCTGTTATTGGATTAGTCTTTGCCGTCTGTGCCATGCTGATAATTAAGCACCGGCGTATGGAAACGGCTGGAGATGTTGTTGCCGTGAATCCGCTGAAGCCGGTGTTTAAGTACTGCCTGTCGATAGGTTGCGCACTTGTCCTCGGAATATTAATATTCCAAATAGTGTTCGGCAGCATAGTTCTGCCTTTAGGCAAGAAAAATCTTTTGTTTATTTTTACACTTCTGTTTATGGTTTTCGGAGCCTTTATAGGATATTTTTCCGCTGAAATGCTAATTCAAAAAACTTTGCGCGTTTTCAGCGGCCGAAAATGGATAGGCTTCGGCATTACTGCAGTAGTGATTTCCGTTATTATGTTTTGCGGTGAATATGATGTGTTCGGATACGAAAGAAAAATTCCGGATATTTCTGATATTAAGAGCGTAAATTTGGCATGTTCAGGAGAGAGTGTCGTCCTTGAACGGCCGGAGAACATATCCGCAACGATAGATCTGCACAGCAGCATTATTTCCCACAAAAATGCAAATGAGAGCTGCACAGATGGAAACACTTACTATGTTTATATTATATACACTTTAAAAAACGGGAAAACGTTTGAAAGAGAATACCATATATATTCTAAAGCAAGTGATGATATTTTTAAGCTGGCAGACCTTATGAACGTAAATGAGGCGGTCAATTACCGCAAAGCTCTATCTGTTCCCGTCAGCATTAACACGATCGCGGATGCCTATATAAGCTATTTTGACAAAACAGAGGCCGTCTACAAGAATATAGAACTTCCTGCAGAGCAGGCATATGAGCTTTACAGCCAATGCATAATACCCGATATTAATGACGGTACTCTTGGAAAAGTGTGGTTTGAAACCGATAGTTATTATATGAAAAATGTTTTTGATTGCACCATAAATTTTTCAATTCAGCAGAGAATTAAAGACAATAATTATAACAGCGACTATTTTTACACGACGCTTACGGTTGATTCTGCACGCACTTATAAGTGGATTCGTGAAAAGCTTGGGATAAATCTTTGCAGTATGGGCGAAAGCAAGGCCATTCAAGAAGCACAAAATAATTACAAAGAGTCCGGGGCTGCAAGCCTAATTCCTAAATAAGCGAAAATAGGCATTAAATTTTTGAATAAAAAGCCGGTCCGCGTTTGCGCGGACCGGCTTTTTAATGACTTAATTATATTGCAGGGCTATTGCATTCTATAGCCAAAGAATAAAGCTATAGTAAAAATATCATTTAGGGAAGATGGTTCTTAGAATTTTGTTTTTATATAGATGTCTGCTTGCTGACTTTCTGGTATATGGAAGGTCTGATATATTTATATTGGGTGTCAGTTCTTGACAGGGTTTCTGAGTGCCCGATTAACAAATAACCGCCCTCTGCCAGGCATTGATAGAATTTTTTTACAATTGCCTGAGAAGTGGGCTGCTTAAAATATATCATAACATTTCTGCAGAAAATTACATCATATATTTTTGGGGGGAAGGGATCCATTAAATTAAATTTGCTAAACGAAACAACATTCCTGATATTATCTTTAACCTGGTAATTTCCATTAGGAAGCTTTACCATATAATTTTTTTTCCAGGCTTCAGGCATTCCTGTCAATTCTGCCTCCGGATATTCGCCTTTCTTTGCTACGGAAAGGGCACGGGTGGAAACATCAGTTGCGGTTATGGAAACATTCCACAAATTACGCTTGAAGCCAAGGGCACTGTCCACAGCCATTGCTATATTGTATGGTTCTTCTCCGGTAGAACAGCCGGCACTCCATATTTTGAGGGTGCTTTTTTTAGCCTGGGATAAAGCGGGGATTATAGTATTCATAAGAAAATCGTAGTGTTCCATTTCCCGGTTGAAATAAGAGTAGTTAGTTGTTATTTTGTTAATAAAATTGTCTACCTTATCCGAGGCCGGATTCGACTTAAGCATAGCAATATACTGCTCGTAAGATGTGAAGCCGTAAGTTTTAAGTTCACCAGCAAGCCGAGCCTCTATTAGCCGCCTTTTTTGGGACAAGTCAATCCCGTAACGTTGGCTTACAAACTGAACGATATATTCAAACTCGCTGTCTGTAAGGCGCACAAAAGTCGAGGAATCTATTATGCTGTCTATGTCCATAGAAAATTAATAACCTTTCACTGCCTATACTATAATTTGGTCAAGATCATTCTGGAAAAACAATTCACAATCCAAATTCAGCACCAGCTTGTCTTCAAGCTGAGATACGGAAGATATGAAACTTGCAGAGTTTTTCGGAGGCGGTATGACCTGATCGGAAGAAACAGTGAGAACTTCCGATACCATGTCTACAATGAGACCTATATGCATTTCGTGAAGGTCAATTACAATTATGCAGGTTTTATCATCATATTTTCGCTCCGGAATTCCAAGCTTAGCGCGAACATCAAGCACCGGGATGACTTTGCCGCGCAGATTTATAATGCCTTTAATATAAGGGGCAACGCAAGGCAGTTTTGTTATAGACTGAATAGTAAGAATTTCAAGAGCCATGGCAAGGGGAAGCCCATAATATGTGTTTTCAATATTAAAAAGAAGGTATCTGTCGTTTAAAGTATCCAGCTTATCGGTTTCTACAGTATTTTTTGTCATAGTCAAGCCAGTTCCTTTCTTGTTAAAAATTATCTTAAGGAATCCCGTTTTGCTTTGACCGAAGGTCAGTCGAAAAGCGGAGGACGGATTGTCAATCGTTTTTCAGAGTATTGACATCAAGGATAAGGCTTATGCTTCCGTCACCAAGTACGCTGCAGCCGGAAAGCCCCTGATTTTTGAGATCATATTTGTTTAGGAATATGGGAAAGGGCTTGACAACGACCTGATATTCGCCAAGGAGCTCATCCGCGAAAATGCAGTATCCGGAATCCCCGCAGTCAACCTGAATCATTATGCCGTCCATAATATTCTCAATCCCGGATTCGATCGAATAGAGATCTCTTAGACGTACAACGGGGAAGCATTCGCCGCGGAGTATTATCATTTCGGTGCCGTCAGTATCGTGTATAATCTGCGACTCGTCGGTTATCTTAAACGACTGCCGGATAGCTGTGATCGGAAGAGTAAATATGTTGCATCCAACAGAAATGTTCATACCGTCCACTATCGCAAGGGTCAGAGGAATTTTGATTGTGAAAGTTGTGCCCTTGCCTTTTTCGCTTGAGATTGAAATTGTGCCGCCCACTTGCTCAATGTTTTTTCTGACAACGTCCATTCCAACACCGCGTCCTGAAAATTCGGTTATATTGGAACTGGTAGAAAAACCGGGCAGCAGGATGAAATTAAATATTTCTTTTTCTGTATATGCATTTTCGGGCTTCGTAAGAAGTCCGTTGTTCTTCGCTTTGTTCAGAAGTTTGTCGGGGTCAAGGCCGCGACCGTCATCAGATATGGTAATGAAAATTTCACCGCCCGTGTTTTTGGCGGAAAGAATTATCCTTCCGACTTCAGGCTTTCCAAGGGCAATTCGTTCCTCAGGCGGCTCAATTGCGTGATCCATTGCGTTGCGGATCATATGCATAAACGGATCGACTATAGCATCGTTTATGGTTTTATCAACCTCAGTATCGCCGCCCTCCGTGATAAGTTCAGCTTTTTTGTTCAGCTTTTTGCTCATATCACGGACAATTCTGTCCATTTTATAAAATGTCCCCTGAAGAGGAACCATTCTGATTGACATTACAATATCCTGAAGCTCATCGGTAAGTTTTCTCAGCTCCCGTATAGATTTGGTGAAGTTGTCCAAGCGCAGCCCCTTTAAGTCGGGATTCCTTGCGACCATGGACTCGGCGGTTACTATTTCGCCGACAAGATCCATAAGGTGGTCCAGCTTGGCCTGGTTTACGCTGATAAGGCTTTGCTTGACACCCTTAGACAAATTCTGAGATTCTGTTTTAACCTGATTGCTGGATTGAGTATCCGGAGCGGCAGAAAATGAAGATGAAGTTTCCCCTGTTTGCAAGGGGGAAGAAACTTCCGGCGTTTCGGAGGTTTCCTCGACGTGTTGAAGCACCTCATATGATTTTATATTTAAAGAACTTTCTACTACTTTTATTACATCATCAAACGAACCTATGGGCTTGCAGACGATTAAAAAGCCACTTTTGATGATTTCTGCGGCAAGTGCGGAATCATTTTCGGGATTTGCCGGAACCAATGAGAGGTCTTCACAGTATGGCTGGATCTGGTTCAAGAGCATGAATGCCCTTATATTTTCCATCCCGCAGTCGTTTTCAAAGAAAACACGTATCTTTAAAATATCTTCGCCGTTCAGTTCCGGCTCTGAGGCAGGCTTCCCGGCGGAAGCAGAGCTTTCTTTAGCGGTATCGGCTGGCTGCTCACCTTTGATAATGGCAGCCTGCTGTTTGAGTTTCCTTATTATTTCGGAAGGGTCGCCTTCGGAGTATTCGCTGCCCTGCAGGCCCTCAAGTTCTTTTTTAAAGAAATCGGATGCCTGGAAAACAAGGTCAAATATAGAATCGAATACCATAGAGAGTTTGGAAGGATTCTCTCTGAGAATATAAAAAACATCTTCTACGGAATGCGCAAGAGAGGAAATATTGTTGAAATTCATCATGGCCGCAGAACCTTTAATTGTGTGGGTTATGCGGAAAATGCTATTGATGTTTTCCTCCGTTATGCTTTTTGCGCGTTCGGACTCAAGAAGAATATTGTCGAGCTGCTCAAGCATTTCTTCCGTTTCATGAATAAAAATCTCAAGCATTGACTCCATTCCAAAATCATCATTACTCATTAAAAACACCTTCCCCATTATTCTTTCTGCGTCTGCAAAAACTATATACTACTACTTTATATTTATACAATGTTTTGAGAAAAAAACAATAGTAATTGTAGCAAATTATCGAAAAATGTCTGTTGCACATCTTGTGTTTTAAAGAAAACGGACTATAAATTATATGGGGGTATAACGACACTCCATATGTAC
>JAAYWX010000202.1 GCA_012516225.1 Clostridiales bacterium | reverse complement strand
CGGTAAAGGGGAGCCTCTGCCGCTCCCCAAAACCGTGGTGACCCGTACGGGATTCGAACCCATGTTACCGCCGTGAAAGGGCGGTGTCTTAACCACTTGACCAACGGGCCTTATTCCGGGAGCACTTTTGCGCTCCCTCTATGGTAGCGGCGACTGGATTCGAACCGGTGACACTTCGGGTATGAACCGAATGCTCTGGCCAACTGAGCTACGCCGCCATGTCTCTGTTTCTGTCGAACAGGCAAGTGATATTATACTAAACATGCTTTTGTGTGTCAATACTTATTTTTTACATTTTTCTATATTTCTTTAACATTTTATTTCCAAGCCGGGCGGCATTCAGCATTGCTTAAGCCGCCCTCAATCTTGTCCTATTTTTTCCTTGCCAGCACTTTTTCAATGCTTTCCATAACTCCGCAGGCATCAACTCCGTACTTTGAAAGAAGCTGTTCATATGGTCCACTTTCGGTAAAGGTATCTTTTATTCCGACAAATTCAGTCGGTACTCCTGCTGCTCCCCATGCAAGAACTTCGGAAACCGCTCCGCCAAGTCCGCCGTATATGTTATGCTCTTCAGCAGTCACTATAGCTCCCGTTTCCTTTGCGCACTGCAAAATCAGTTCTTTATCAATCGGTTTTATGCTGTACATATCTACAACGCGGACGGAAATTCCCTTTTTCTCAAGTGTTTCCGCGGCCTCCATTGCCTTGTGGACGAGAAGTCCGCAGGCTATAACCGTAACGTCCCTGCCGTCGCGCACAATAGCGCCTCTCCCGCATTCAAAATTCATGTCTTCATTATAAAGGTCAGGATAGACATCGCGCGACAGGCGCAGATAAACGGGTCCCTTATGCTCTGCCGCAAACTCTGTTGCCCAGCGCGTACTTGCCGCATCGGACGGAACAATGACTGTCATATTAGGAAGACTGCGCATAACCGCTATATCTTCGGTCGCATGATGAGAGCTGCCGTCAAAAGCGTCCGACATTCCGCAGTAAGCGCCGCCGAACTTAACGTTCAAGTTGCCGTAGCATACCTGGGCACGAGCGGAAATCAGTCCTAAAGTTGTAAGAAATACAGTAAAGGTATTTACAAAGGGAATTTTGCCGATTGTCGAGAGTCCCGCCGCTGTCGCAACCATATTGCTTTCCGCTATTCCCATGTTGAAGAAACGCTCAGGGTACGCTTTTCCGAATATCCCGCTCTTTGTAGAACCGGAAAGGTCAGCGTCAAGCACCACTATATCCTTGTTTTTATCTCCAAGTTCCGCCAAAACGAAACCGTAGACTTCTCTTATAGCCTTTGCCATTAGTTTACACCCCCAAGCTCCGCGACTGCTTTGGCAAGATCTTCATCCGAAAGCGGCTTGCCATGCCACGCCGCCTTTCCTTCCATAAACGATACTCCCTTGCCTTTTACCGTATCCGCTATTATAACGCTTGGTCCGTCCATATAATTTTTTGCGGTGGAAAAGGCA
The DNA here is from genome assembly GCA_012516225.1 of Clostridiales bacterium. Classification (GTDB taxonomy): domain Bacteria; phylum Bacillota; class Clostridia; order Oscillospirales; family Oscillospiraceae; genus UBA2658. The sequence goes on along the minus strand of JAAYWX010000202.1, from coordinate 3,758 downwards.
TCGTACAAGCCGGACAAGCTATGTCCGTCACAGCGCAGTACATTCCAGCCGAAAGAACGCCACTTCCCTTCAATGTCCCGGATTGGCATAACTTCTTCCGTCGTTCCGTCAAGCTGCACCTTGTTGAAATCTACAACTGCAGTAAGATTTGAAAGCTTAAACTTCGGAGCCGACATAGCCGCTTCCCAAACAGCTCCCTCGTCAAGTTCGCCGTCGCCTAAAACAGCGTAAACCCTTGCCGGACTGCCGTTCAGTTTTAGTCCAATTGCCATCCCCTGCGCCGCGGAAAGACCGATTCCGAGAGGTCCGGAAGGCATCTCAACTCCGGGCGTATGGATAGACGGATGCCCTTGGAGCTGACTGTTGATACGCCGAAGTGTCATCATGCTGTCTTTAGGGAGAAAACCCTTCTCGATAAGATTGCGGTACAGCATAGGTGCAGCGTGCCCTTTGCAAAGCACCAGCCTGTCGCGGTCAGGGTCGTCTGCCTTATCGGCGCTGACATTCATAATTTCCTGATAAAGCAGAGTAAGGATTTCGCATACAGACAAAGACCCGCCCGGATGTCCGGACTGGATGCCATGTATGGCTTTCAGCACGTCAATGCGGAATTCCCGGCAAAGCTCGCTGAGTTCCGCCTCGCGCTCTTTGGTTAAAGGCATTTTTCTTTTCCTCCGTTTATTTGTTTACTTTATTTTGCGGATGCCCGTTCAAAAAAGCACGGACATTTTCTGTGGCAATATCAACAAGTCTTCTGCGGCTTTCTATTGGCGCCCATGCAATATGAGGCGTAATCACGCAGTTGGGCGCGCTGAAAAGCGGACTCCCGTCAACCGGAGGTTCCTTTGAAAGCACGTCTGCCGCAAATCCGCCGAGCTTTCCGCTTTTAAGCGCATCGGCAACGTCCTGTTCGACAACTAAGCCTCCACGAGCCGTATTTATCAGTATCGCTCCATCCTGCATTTTGGAAATCGTATCGGCACAGAAAAGGCCTTTATTTTCCGCTGTCAGCGGACAGTGCAGACTCACTACATCCGAATTTCTTAACAATTCGTCAAATGAAGACATGGAAACGCCTTCAATCCCGGATTCCGTTCTCGGATGTGCGGCGCAGGCGAGCACATTCATCCCAAAGCAGACAGCCGTTTTGGCAACTGCCTTGCCGATCTGCCCGAACCCTATTATGCCCATAGTTTTGCCCGAAAGCTCCATAAGAGGTGTTTCCCAATAGCAGAAATCCGGATTTCTGCTCCATTTCCCGTCCATAACGCCTTGACTGTGAAGTCCTGTCCGCATACACAGTTCAAGCAGGAGGGCGAATGTATGCTGCACGACGGAGGGGGTGCTGTATGCCGGAATATTACAGACCGTTATACCTCTCTTGCCTGCCGCCTCAACATCAATGTTATTATAGCCGGTGGCAAGCTCCCCTATATATTTCAGCTTAGGACATCTGTCCATCAGCTCAGCGCCGAATTCAATTTTGTTAATCAGGACGATTTCCGCGTCAACTATACGTTCCGCAACAAGTTCCGGCGGTGTACGGTCATACACTTCAACATCTCCGAATTGTTTAAATACGTCCCATGATAAATCGCCCGGATTTACGGCGTGTCCTTCCAATATCACTATTTTCATTCAAATCTCCCCAAAAGCTGTTTAGCCGCAATTTCTTCCAATATTCTTTAGAATATATCAAGCTGCCTGCAGAGTCAAGGCGGAATACATATATTGTATTATTTTAACCAAATGCAGGCTTGATACAATGATATATTTGTGATACAATAATATGACACAAATTTCTATACATTTTACAGAAACTTTGTGTCAAAGAGAACTATGTCCGTCTGTTTGATTACTTATTTTCCCATTTATTCTGCCATATTGTCGAAAGGAACGGTTTTCATGCAAAAACAGCAAAATATTGAAAACTGGGTAAACCTTCATGAGGGACTGAACCGCGTTGATTACCCAAGTGAGAACATACAGGACTCATGGGAGCGCAGCAACACCAAAAACATCGACTATACAACGGCTATGCCGAAAGAACTTACCCAAAGCGAACTTGAAAGGACTAAAAAAGTTTTCAAGCGTCTTTTAATCTGTTCCGACTGGGCCATAAATCATCTCATTGAAAACTGCGCCGACAACGACCTCAGAGTTCTTCTTTTCACTCGGGACGTCATACTTATTCGTATTTATGGAAAAATTGGAGAGACCGACTGGCTTACCCAGTGCGGTATTAAAAGCGGTACAAAGTGGTCTGAAGAAAGCATCGGTACAAACCCCTTTTCTCTTGGCATGCAGAACAAACGAGCGGTTGAACTTCTTGGTTCATATAACTATTCACGCTTTCTTGTTGACGGTTCATACTACTTTGCACCGATATGCCTGAACGAAAACGATATTTACGGCAGCATAGTCCTTGCCATCCCGCACGAAAAAAGTGACCCGCATCTTCTTTCTGTTGCCATCACGGTTGCAAGAACGATTGAGCTTGATATTTTTCTGTTTCAATGCATTGATATGTTTACAAGCAGCGATGAGGAGTCCGGTTCAATATTTTTAAGGCCCGGCAAGGGCAGGAATGAGGTCGTGCTTATAAACGACCAAGTTTTTAAAATACTCGGTATAAAAAAGCCTGACACTTACCACCTTGCACTTGAAGAACTGATACCGCCTCCGCCCGACAACAGGGAGTTTTGGAACATAATAGAAAGCAAAAGATGTGTTACAGACAAAGTAATTCCGCTCTCAGTCAGCGGCGGCAAAGTATATGTCAATATGACGACCGCTACATATAAGCAGAATAAATTCCATCCGGACGGCATTACTATTTTCTTCACCTCAAATAACAAAATGAACAAATTCTCTCCGAAATATTCGGATAATAATGCTCGCTATACGTTTGGCGACATTATCGGAGAAAATGAAATAATGCTTGAAACCATAAAACGCAGCAAAATCGCCGCCCAGTCTGACAGCAATATTCTGATTCAGGGCGAAACCGGCGTCGGTAAGGACGTTTTCGCCCAAGCCATACACAACAGCAGCAAGCGCAGCCATAAGCCTTTTGTTGCAATCAACTGTGCCGCATTTTCAAAGGAGCTGATAGCCAGCGAGCTGTTCGGCTACGAAAGCGGCGCTTTTACCGGAGCAAAACGTGAAGGTTCCATAGGAAAATTTGAGCTTGCAAATCACGGCACACTGTTTTTGGATGAAATCGGGGATATGCCCCTTGAAGTTCAGTCGGTTCTTCTGCGTGTCCTTGAGGAAAAAAACTTCCGAAAAGTCGGCGGCAACAATCTGATTGAAGTCGATGTGCGCATTATAGCGGCAACAAACAAAAACCTGAAAGAGCTTATAGAACAAAAGTTGTTCCGTGAGGATTTGTTCTACCGTCTCAGCATTATCAGGATAAACATTCCGCCTCTCAGAAACCGTGGGAACGATGTCAATCTTTTTGCAGATTACTTTATTAAAAAGCTCTGCGCCAGAATGGGTAAACCGGATGTTCACCTTACCAAGGGTGCTATGGATTTTCTCGGAAAATATTCGTGGCCGGGAAATATCCGCGAACTGCAGAATCTTCTTGAAGGCATAATAAGCACGCATGAGGAAAGCCTCATAGGAGAAAAAGAAATTCAAAATTATCTTGGTGAATATTTCATGGAAACATTTCCTGATGAAACGCCTTCCTCTACCGTACCGTTTGATATATACGGGCTTGACGAAAAGGAAAAGTTTGAAATGGCTCT
>JAAYWX010000018.1 GCA_012516225.1 Clostridiales bacterium | reverse complement strand
TCGCGCGAATCTCTGCCATGCAGGCACTATGCTTATACTCGTACTCTGTCTGCTTGGTACCAACATATACTTTTGTTTCTTCTAGCCTTGATGCAAGAGACTGTGCAAGCTTTGTTGCTGTTTCATAATTCTTGATTCTTGGAGCCATAAATCCATTTAGACTTTTGCTTACATGCCAGCAATCAGATGTTGCAACCCAGTACCACCAGAACAAAGAAGAATTAATAAGACAGTAGCAATAGTCCGCCTCACCAGGTGTTTCAAAGCTAAATATCTTATACTCCGGATGAATAATGGGAGTTCTGTACGCCTTCATCCAAAACGTCTCCCTTCTGTTAAGATATACCTGTTCTGTTCCATGCCTAGATATTTCATAAACACTGACGCAGCGGCTAGGATCCATTACTTTCTTATAAATATTTAAGTCATGTATTGTCCCAAATTTCAAAATACATTCATCCGTAGGAAAAGGATTTTGAATGACCGCTATATTCTTAAACAGTCTACTGCGTTCTTCCTTATACCAGTATTGATAATTGCTTGTGAAAATTTTCCTTTCTTTTCCTGAGCGCCCTATTAAAATGCATAATTTCTGATGCACCGATGTAAACAAACAATCCTGTCTGTCTGCAAAGCTCAGGATATATTGTTCGGGTAATACACTCAAAAGCTTTTCTCTTATTTTTTTCATTCTCGGTGTAGACACATATGAAAGAGGTATTATAAATCCAATAACACCATCTTCAGTAAGATGTTTACTTGCATTATTTAACACATTACAGTAAACATTACCATATTTTTCAGATAGTGTACCATATTGGCTGTCTTCTACATAAGGTGGATTACCAATAATAATATCATACTTAGTGTCGAATTCTTCCGGAAGATTAACGAAGTCAAAAGTTGTAAAGCTTGAGTTGATAGTTTCAACTACATCACAAGCAAGCTGGGGCCCACATTTTTTCAATATCAACAGAAATAATCTAATTTTAGCAATTATAACCGATTCGTGGTTGATATCATTTCCATGCAATGTAGCGACAATTGCACGTAGGTTATTATTGTTTATGGCAAACCCAGCACTTTCCCAAAGATTGAGTTTAATATTCAGAATAGCCAGCAGAAACTCTCCTGCACCACAAGTCGGTTCAAGCACTGTTTTCTCTAGGCAAAACTCACGGACTGGTATCTGAGAATAATCTGTAGATGACAGATTATCACTATTAATAAGTCCATATGCCCCACGAATGCAATTGTCTGTAATGAAACGTACAACATCAGTGGGTGTATAATATACTCCTTTATGTTTTCTCCCTTCATTTTTTTCATTTATAGTCGCTAACGTGTTCTGTAAATCTTCATATTCCAGTCTTGTATTTCTGGCAACGTCACTCACTTGGTATTCAGAGTAAGTTATATCGCCACATATCTTTAATAAGCTGGTACAAAGTAAATTGTAATAATGATCGTTATATGTATCCGAAATATACTGTTGTACAAGCTTTAATGTTTCTTCAATTACTCCGATACTCATGCTAGGTATTTTCCCTCTCTCGGTCAATTTTGATATATTCACCTTTTTTGCTATCAGTGCGTTCATCAGGCAATATCTCCATAATATCATTAATACCGACGTCTAATGCCTGACAAATCCTGATAAGAATTTCCGTATTCACATTCTCACCTTTGTTTAGTTTGGCTAGTGATGAAGAACTCACTCCTGCCAACTCGCAAAGTTCGCGTTTCTTCATACCCCGGTCAATTAAAAGATGCCAGAGTTTTTTATAACTTGCGCCCAAGTACAATGCGCCTCCCTTACGTGTTTATATAAACGCTCGGTTTAAGTATATCATCTAATAACTATCATTTCAATAACAAATTGCGAGTTCTCATAATTTATTATCTTTTTTCGTTGTTTATTGTGAAATTAAATGATATAATTGGATATATCATCCATTGTAAGTAATTATGATACATTTTGAGGAGGTGTAGATATGAGTCAAGTGCGTTCATTCAGAGATTATGTGTCTCACCGTTTTTACAATGAACTTTTTGATGCCGTTCAAGATTTTCTCAGTGATGGTGGAGCAGCAT
>JAAYWX010000201.1 GCA_012516225.1 Clostridiales bacterium | reverse complement strand
GAGAAGGAGGGATTTGAACCCTCGAACGGCTTATGACCGTTACACGATTTCCAATCGTGCGCGCTCGACCAAACTACGCGACTTCTCCACGTTTTTTGCTCTGCAAAATATCGCTCTATTTTATTTTCCGAAACAGCTTGTTTATTATAATTTAGTTTGTGCTTCTTGTCAAGTCATAGTTATTAAGTTTTTTGTCGAAAAATAAAACAATCTGTCTTGCTTGAAATCATTGGCATATTCTGCTACAATTAAAAAAGGTTTCTAAAGGAGGATTCCCATATGTCCGAATCGTTGATAACCAAAAAGGCGCTCGGAACAGCTCTTAAACAGCTTATGTCGGAACATCCCTTTGAAAAAATCAGTGTTAAAGACATATGTGATTCCTGCGGGCTTAATCGAAACAGTTTTTACTATCACTTTAAGGACAAGCAGGATCTTATTATTTGGATATTTGATTACGAATTTATACAAAAAATACAAACCAGAGAATTTTCAGATCTATTTGAGTTCTACGAAACCATATGCGAATATTTCTATGAAAACAAAATTTTTTATGCAAAAGCCTTTGAAATAACGGGGCAGAACTGCTTCAGCGACTATTTTTCCGAGGTTTTTCACCATCTCAGCATTGAAAATATGGAAAAATATTTCGGCGAAACTGATAGCAAAGAAAAGGAATATTATGCAAGATTTGCCACCGATGCGCTACGCATGTCGCTTATACGCTGGCTGAATGACAAAACAGACGTACCTCCCCACGAGGTCACATCAATGGCGAAAAATGCTATAATCGCCATTTCAGAAAGGTGCTGTACGCTGTATCCCGAAGAAATCGAAAAACACAGGAAAAAAATGTCCGGCTAAATCATCGGATTTTTCGGGCGCGTCCGCTGACGCGCTTTTTTTTCATATGGTTATAATAAAAGAGCAAAGAAAGCAAAGCTATGGATATCCTTATAAATACCGAGATAATGAACGGAGCGGAAAGCGGATTTAATATGCTTGCCCCAATAATTGTTGCCGAAAGAATAGCACATAGATTTCCAAGAAGGCTTCCGGACAAAAATTTAAAATAGGGTGTTTTCTGTGCACCAAGATACATACTCACCATATCGCAGGAGAGTATGGAAATAGCCCGCAGGAAAAAAGATAAAAACCACTCGTTTTCTTTCTGAAAATCATAAATCATTTCAAATTTTGGCTGTCTTTTTATAATATATTCTACTACATCGGCACCTGTAAAACGCCCCACCATATAAGGAAGCGTATAAGATACCGCATTGCCTAAAATATTGACTAATATTGCCAAACCTACCGGAAAAATTATCCCGCCCAAAACCTCAAGAACTATCAGCGGAAAGAAAATAGTCATGCTTTTTGCCATATAGAGCATAAGCATAAATAAAATCGCAAGGTAAAGGTTTTCTGGAGAATAGCTCAGCAAGGTATCAATACTTATATCTCTGCCCGCAATTAGGTAAACAAGAGTAAAAATCAAAATTCCTAAAACAGGCAGGAATTTAATAAAACGCGTTTTGGATTTGCTCCGGTTTTCCATTAAAAAACCTCCGCAGGATTATGATTATATTCTTCTCTGTCGGATTTTTTTGTGCCGGCCTTTTCGTTAAGCCAATCTATGTCCCCGAAAAGCTCAGTAACAAATATCGGGAAATTCGGTCTGCGTTTTTGCTTATATCCGAATTCACTCGCCATTTTCCGGGTATTTTCGGAACAGGCGTCGCCTTCAACAAGAAACAAAAAATAGCACCCTTTCCCGCAAATGCGCTCAAGGAAATTACAGCAGATGATTTCACCGGCATTTTTGTCGCCGAAACGGCTGTATCCTCCGAAAAGGCGCGTTTGTTTTTTTAGTCTTTCTGCGCATAAGGAAAAGCTTTCCGCGGAAACATCAAGAACCGGCATTGCATTTTTCTGTGAAAAGTCTTCCGCTGTTTCCGGGCTGCCGGTAAATATGAAAAAAGTTTTCTGCGGATATTTATCTACAGTTTCTTTCAATTCACTCATATCTACGTCCGACGTTCCGTCGCAAAAAATGAAGAAAATGGAAGTACCTCGATCTGCAAGGCTGCAAATTCTGTCAATTGCATTATCAGCGCAATATTTTTCTCTGCCGCCGATAATTTCAGCAAGAGGATATTCATCACAACTTCCTGCAGAGTTGCCGCCCAATTTTTTTATTCCCTTAGCAAGCCCATAATATCCGAATCCTATGCCAAATTCTTTTATCCTGTTTTTGTCAACGCTTTTAACCAGTCCTCGGGTCAATCTGTAATATTCGCTTTTATTGTTGCTGAGGATATTTCTCGCTTCTCCAAAAAAATTTCTTAGTTTATCGGAACCCGAAAAACAGCAGCCGAATTCCACGAGCTTGCGGAGGCTTCTTTTGGTATCAGTTTCAGATTTTTCAATCCATCGTCCTGTAAAGGCTTTGAGTATTCTGGCCGTAGTGTCGCCGTTCATAAAAGATCACCATATCCTAACATTAAAAAGCATATTCATCTGAAATAAAATGTATTTTATTAATAGGAAAACAAAATAGGCAATTATAAACTTCAGCCTAAAAAATTAGCACTTTCATATAAAATGCCAAAAAAGGGGACAGATTTGCAAAAATGTCCGATGACAATGACAAAAAACAAAACTAAAATCAGCTTAAATAAAACACAGAAAGGTCAATCGGTATGGGAAGAAAAACAGCCGCAAAAAAGACACTGAAAGAATCAATTCAGACTTTCGGACTTAAACGCGTTGTTTCGTATATGGATAAAGATCCTGACGAAAACATCCCTAAAATCCTCGACTGGATAGATAAAAAGGGAGGCGTTGAAACTCAGGCAAAAGCCGCCAGAGAAGGTTTTGAAAACAAGGATGGCAACTGGTACCGCCTTATCAAGAGTTTTTGGACCGATGTCGATGACGGCGTAAGAAAGGCTCTCTTTGAAAACTTTGTTGTCAATGCGACAATGCTTGGAGGAAAGCGAAGGAACAAATATAGAGAGAAGGAAGGCTGCAGCATCCCCTGGGCAATTCTTATGGATCCGACTTCCGCATGCAACCTTCACTGTATCGGCTGCTGGGCCGCAGAGTACGGAAACAAGCTTAATCTCAGCTATGAGGAACTTGATAGCATAATCACCCAGGGCAAAGAGATGGGCGTGTATATGTACATCTATTCAGGCGGTGAACCGCTTGTCCGCAAAAAAGACATAATCAGGCTCTGCGATAAGCATCCCGATTGCGAGTTCCTTGCGTTTACCAACGGAACTCTTATAGATGAAGCTTTTGCCGATGAAATGCTCCGCGTTAAAAACTTTGTGCCGGCAATAAGCGTTGAAGGCTTTGAAGAAGCTACAGATTTCAGACGCGGCAAGGGCACATATCAGGCAGTAGTCAAAGCTATGGAGATACTGAAGCGTAAGAAACTTGTGTTTGGTATTTCCTGTTGCTATACACGGAAAAACTGCGAGATAATCGGTAGCGAAGAATTTTTTGACAGCATGATAGATGCAGGCGCAAAATTTGCTTGGCTGTTTACATATATACCCATCGGCAAAGACGCTGTACCCGATCTTATAGCCACTCCTGAGCAGAGAGAGTTTATGTACCATAGGATCAGGGAATTCCGCGGTACTAAGCCTATTTTTATGATGGATTTCTGGAACGACGGCGAATATGTCAACGGTTGCATAGCGGGGGCAAAGGACTATCTCCATATAAATGCAAACGGAGATATAGAACCCTGTGCATTTATCCACTATTCCGACTCCAATATAAGGGAGAAAACGTTGCTTGAAGCGTTCAAATCTCCGCTTTTCATGGCTTATCACAACAATCAGCCGTTCAACGAAAATATGCTTCGCCCCTGTCCTCTTCTTGATAATCCTGAAAAGCTGAAGATGATGGTTGAAACAACCGGTGCAAAATCAACGGATATGCAAAGCCCCGAAAATGTCAATGACCTTATCGCAAAAACACAGGAAGCCGCGGAAAAATGGGCTCCGGTAGCCGATAAGCTCTGGGCCTGTTCGCACGGCTGTGCTGAGTGTGTGTCAGGATGCAAAAAATAAATCGAAAATCAAGTATTCCTTCCACAATAGGCGGCGGGGGCCCAGTACACCCCCGCCGTACGGTATTTTAAGCGGCAAAGACCTAAAGATGTTGACAAAGCTAAAAGAAAAAGGTATAATCAGCACTGCGCTCTGAAATGCCACAGGTTTTGCTTACTACTGTAGCTCAGTCGGTAGAGCAGCTGATTCGCAATGATTAGGTCAACACCCACTTGAACAGCCGGCAAAGCCTTGTATTTTCTACTTTTTTTAAGGTAGCACTCAGAGTGAAAACCACCAAAAGGGGTTTATTTGGGGTTTACGCCCGCTAAAACAAGCAAAAATAGACAGCACGCTGCTGTGGCTCAAAGGCAGAGCACGTCACTCGTAATGACGGGGTTGTGAGTTCGATTCTCACCAGCAGCTCCATAAACAAAGGTCCGGACTTCACTGTCCGGGTCTTTTCTTTTTATCCAATTTTCTTGACTTCCACCATGGGCTCCGGGGGATTTTCTTCCGGAACCACAATGTCGTTGAATTTATCAAAGGTCTGGGTAATCATTATGGTCTGTTCCTCAAAATTCACGTCCTGCCAACGCAGGCCCGCCAGCTCACCCCGGCGTAACCCAGAAAGCAGGTCAAAGGTCATTATTGTCCTCCACTTTATCGGCTCATGCCGTAGCAACTCCAGCAAGCGCCGAGCATCCGGCTCGTCAAGATATTTAGCCCATCGGTTAGCAAGCGAAGGTAGATCAGCACGCGAAGCCGGATTGTATTGGATATACCCCCATTTCACCGCACGAAAAAGTACAGCCGACAAGACTCGGTGATATGTGTGAATGGTACCGGCGGCCAGCGAGGTCATGTCCTTTTTAATGACGAAAAGCTGGTTCATGTCCATGCCCATAGCTTTGGCAATGGTTTCCGCACAGTCTTTGGCAATACTCTGCCCGTTCTTCAGCTTCTTGAATACCCATAACGAAACACCAGTTTTTTCAGACATGGCGGCCATCGTCAGGTGTTGTTCCTTCAACCATTTAGAGAAGTCAATTTTTATATTTGCCAGCTCTTTGGTGCGCATCCCCTCCTCTTGCAAGTTACTGTAAAATGAGGCGATATGTCCGGGCTTTAGATCCTTGAGTTTGATGTGTCCCAAGGCCTGATTGACTACCCCCATCCGCTTCTCGTATTCAAAGGCGGTCTTGGCCTTTAGGGTGGGGGTAAGCATAATCTTTCAAAAAAAGGTCCGTAAACTCTTTCAGCCGGATATTGCCGTCATGGGTGGTGGAGCATTTCACTTGCTCCTCAAACAGAGTAACTTGACGATTGAGCTCCTTTTCTATCTGCTTGGGCGTCATACCCGGCGTCGGCTTCCAAGTCATGCGCTCTCGGATCTGATTGCCGTTTTGGGTAATTATTATATCGAAAAAGTTTTTTCTTCCTCTATTTTTTCAAGCATGTCCGCATATAGCTTATCTCGATACGCCTTGCTATCAGAAGTCATTGCATCATCGTATTCAGATGTAATAAGCATGAACGTTTCCAGTTTACCTTTTCTCCCGCGAGTAAGTTCAAAGGCTTTCATGCGGATATCTTTTGCGTAACGGTCAAGGAAAGCATTTGTAAGTTCTGTCTGTCGATCTTTCAATGCTTGGACAGCATTTTGAGGCGTATCACCATGAACAATTGGTTGATTAGTCATTGCTGACATAGATTCTGCAGAATTTAAAGCCTCATTATAACGAACAAAAAAGGTTTCAGGTTCTATTGTTTCCGCTACTATTTTGAAGCTCTCATCAAAGATTTGGAGATATCGGTTAAAAGATTCAATATCAAGGTCTTTAAGGGGATTGTTCTTATATTTTTTGTATGAAGATATTCCGGCAAAGACCAAAAACGCACCAAGCCCTATCCCGAATACAGCCGCACCGGCATTGGAGCCAATGTTCCCAAACCCGCCAATCAGCAACATAATGGTAATGAGAACGTACCACCACTTTGCAATAAGGGGTTTTTGAACTTTAATACTGTCATTTCTGATTGCGTTATCTGGTTGTGGAGGCTTTGCCTTTGTAGTGCTTCTTTTAGAATTTCCTACTTTTGTCGTGTATGACAGACCTGTGCCCGGAGCCGAAACCCTTGCACGAGTTCCAGTTTTAGTGTTATAAGATATCCCGCCATACTTTCCGCCTATGCCGATACCTACACTCTGCTTGCCGATATTAAGCTTGACTCCCGGTGCAATTTTTACGCTTTTGCGATACCTAATTCCCATAATTTTATAATCACCTCTTTAAATTATTTCACGATAATATGCGGCAGGGCTGCTGTACTCCAAACTATGTACTGCTTATTAATAGCCATTTTCTTTAACATTCCGGACGTACATGTAAATTATACTAAAATAACTAAATATCAATACATAATAGCATAATTGTACATATTATGGCAATAGATGTATAATTACGGTATTGCCGGAAGTAAATACAAAATTTGGGTCAGGCCCTCGCGCAGAACTATTTTGCCGGACAGCAGAAGTATGTAAATCAGATTAACGAAATCCTTGACGCCGTTGATGAGCAAATCGGGATTATTAAGCGGACGACGGATTTCGGGAATCCGGCCCTGCTAAACGGTGAAGCGAATATTCCGGCTCCAACAGACAGAATCGTTCCTTTGCCGGAAATAGCTCCCAAAATGGGGACAACGCAGAACAAGGCGATTGTCCCGATGGTAAACATACCCGAGAGTGCAGACTCCCCGCAGAACGCAGCACAGAGCGTCGTACAGCCGGAGACGCTGCCGGAAGTGTCTGACATCCCGTCTGAAACGGCGATTGCGGCAAACAAGGCGGCTATACGCTCCGCAGTTTCCAGTCTTGGAGAAAATCGCAAAGCACGAGGAATATCACGCCGCGGCGCTTAAGGACCCGGGGCTCAACCGCCGGCTGAAAGAGAAAATCGTACGGAAGCATGGCGGCGAGGGGCTTAAATGGCTTTCCGACGCCTACGCCGAAATCTACTTCACGGACAAAAACGGCGCTCCCGTTACGGCTGTTCTGGAGCTTCAGCCGACCAATAAGGGCGGCGAGCTTCTGAACATGAACGTGATAGCGAGCGCCTACGGCAAGGACAGCAACCCGGCGGGCTTCATACGAAACAGCGACCTTCTGTACCTCGACCCAAATAAAAACAGAACCGAAAGCTGGATGCAGGGCCTTGGGCTCCAATTGCCCTCAGATGCAACCGCTTTCGGTTCCATAGGCACAATATCATATCCGGACGGAAAAGTCAAGATAGACGGCGTGCCCTATGAGGAGTATATGCAAAACGGCAGGGAAGAATACGCGGAGGAGACGGACAGCGAAGGGCGGCGGCTCACGAAGGCGCAGGCGGAGTTCTTTAAGGACAGCAAGGTCAGGGACGAGAACGGCAGGCTGCGCGTGGTGTATCATGGGACGAATTCCGGCAATTTTACCGTTTTTGACAAACAGAAACTCGGCTCGGCAAATGACCCCGGATGGTACGGGCTCGGCGCGGCCTTTGCGGATCTGTTTGCCAGCGTCGGAAGGCTGTTCGGCATTCCCGTTTACAACATCAAGCGGGACGTCATGGGTATCGCAAATACGACGCTCCGGGCCATCGGAAACTGGCAGGCAATGTACGAGGCCGACAAGCTGCTCTACTCGATCGACAGCTCGGACAACCGGAGCCATTACTACGACATTGCCTTCTATGCCTGGCAGGAGGAAGACCATACCCAGTACGATGCCATCGTGGCGGACATGCTGAAGCACGGGTACACGCAGAAGGACATTGAAAACGCCGTCCAGATGCGGCTGAGGAAAAGAAAGGACTTCTCAGCCTCCGCCGAGGCCGTCCGGTCCGGTATTGCCGTAAAGCTTACGCAAAGCAAGGCCTTTACGGCTCTGCCTGCCGCTTATCAGGCAAAGGCGCTTGAGACGGCAAGCGACTATTGCCGAACGCTCGTATTTGTTCCATAGCCGCTATAAGAGCAGCAAAAATAATCCGTTTGATTAAAAAAGCGGGGAGTCTTAACGACTTCCCGTTTCCTTTTATGCTACGGTGTACATAAGATATGGTGCGGGAGGGCAAATGCGTGATGACGAATGAGGAAGAAAAACGGCTCACCGAGGTGGAACAGCGGTGCAAATCCAATACGCACCGCCTTGATAAAGTGGAGGAACGCCAAAACAATCTTGACGCTCTTGTTTCAACAGTTGCCACGATGGCAAACGAACAGGAGCACATAAAAGAAGACGTAACGGAAATTAAATCAGACGTTAAAACGCTTACAAGCAAGCCCGCCAAGCGCTGGGACGAATTAGTGGATCGCATTATCTGGACGATTCTGGCGGCGGCG
>JAAYWX010000463.1 GCA_012516225.1 Clostridiales bacterium | reverse complement strand
TTTGACTTCATTGGGGTACCTCCACCATTCTTTAAATAATGTTTACCGAATAATGTGACCCAGCCTAAGTTTGAAAGACGAAAAAAACATCAAGTTTTCTTCAGTTCTTGCAGTATTAATAAGAATTAAGACCGATTGCGTTATTTCAGGATTCGGACTCATTTATTGAGCACTTGAATTCATGCTTTTTAAGCAACCGCTGATATTGCTTACTGCACTATTGGCTGCCCAGGTCGCTGTGCAAAATCACATCCTTCGGGTTGCCGCGCTTTTTCTGGCATTTTCAAAGCGTTTTATGAAAACTTCCTTTGTCATCTGGGCGCCCATCGCCCAGCCTACGTTTAAATGTGTGCTCGTATTTATCCCGGAGCTTTCCGGTTTTGGGGTTTATTCGTTCCGCTTCTTTCCTTTCACATACAAACAGTTTTTCCGCCACAGGCAGGTTGTAGCTTGAATTCGTCGCTACCTTGTATTTCTTAACTGTCCTGCTCTTTTAATCCCCTTTTCAAGCATGATTTCAGCTACCATACCAAGGCTTTGTTTTTGCTGGTTTTATCCCGTGCATAGCAGGCACCTCGACTGATGCTAAGACACTGAATAGCTTTGTCAAAAGGTAATTTATTCGCTCAGCCTTGATAAACTATTTTACAGTCCTGGCGAAGTAGGCTGCGGCTTTTTTAATATTTCATTTCCTCTTGAAGTTCTTTATTCTCCGCTGCAAACGCTTCATTTCAGCATTTTCTGGCTTTATGTTCCCGTTGCCGATGAACGGCTTGCCGTTACTCTCCTTATATGTCCGTCCCCAGTTATGCAGGGTGTTATCATGTATGTCCAGATCAAGGCTGACCTGCGACACCTTTTCTCAGCCCTCGACTATCTTTTTGCATACCTGCCCTTTGAATTCTGGGCTGAATACTTGTCCCATATTTTCACCATAAACCTTTCTTCTTTTTTCACTTTACTTGATGCTTATAGTGTCCATCAAATCCGGTATGGGTCATCAGTCCCCAAAAATGCTCTCATTGATATATGTTTTGAGAACGGCTAAATGTGACATTAATTTTTAGACATTGTGTATTTTCGTATATATTCACAATAATTGTGTAAATAAATAATACAATCGTACAACGCATTTAAATATAGAGGCAAGCTTAAAGCTACGAATAGCTCTGACCGAAGCCCGGTCTTGTAGACAGATTAAACGTCCAGTAGCTCATGATTTGATGTAATTGCATGGAACCCTTCGTCTATAGCGATGTATGTTATGTCGCTAACCCATTTTCTGTTCGGCGCATCTGCAGTGAAGTTGCGGTTCAGAATATTCTCCGCTACTGGAAGGCCATGCATGGAATTCGTCGTCGCCTTGTATTTCCTGACCCATGCTACGGCTTTCGTATTCAACGGGTCTGCCTCCGATGAGAGCTTCGCGGCAATCTTCTTCGCCCCGGGGATCCGCTTGCTCGTCAAAATACCTCCTCGTTTCGTATGCTATTGAGGTATTCTCTCATCTCCTGATGATTTTTTAAAGG
>JAAYWX010000440.1 GCA_012516225.1 Clostridiales bacterium | reverse complement strand
TAAGGATACAGCCCTTCATTTAGAAGCCGTGTTATGACAGTCCGCTTTGTGTCAAGAGAACGGGCGGCCACATCCATCATATGATCGAGCCTGTGGTAAAACTCTTTTTCATTTGATGAGAGATATGCAATGCGAGGAAGATTTATGGTCACGACACCGATAGAACCCGTACTTTCACCGCTTCCAAAGAAACCGCCGGATTTTTTGCGTAGTTCACGCAGATCCAGACGTAGGCGGCAGCACATGGAACGGACATCACTTGGCTTCATGTCGCTGTTGATGTAGTTTGAGAAGTATGGGGTACCGTATTTTGCGGTCATTTCAAAGAGAAGTTTGTTGTTTTCAGTTTCGCTCCAGTCAAAATCTTTGGTAATAGAGTAAGTAGGAATCGGATACTGAAAACCGCGGCCGTTTGCGTCGCCTTCGATCATAATTTCGATGAAGGCTTTGTTGACCATATCCATCTCTTTTTTGCAGTCTTTGTAGCAAAAGTCCATCTCCTTGCCGCCGACTATGCAGGGAAGTTCGGCAAGGTCATCCGGAACAGTCCAGTCCAAGGTTATGTTGCTGAACGGCGCCTGCGTGCCCCAGCGGGAAGGAGTGTTTACGCCGTAGACAAATGACTGTACACACTGCTTGACTTCCTTGTAGCTCAGGTTGTCCACCTTTACAAAAGGAGCCAGATAAGTATCAAAAGAAGAAAAGGCCTGAGCTCCCGCCCATTCGTTCTGCATTATTCCAAGAAAATTCACCATCTGATTGCAAAGAGTGGACAAATGGCTTGCCGGAGAGGACGTTATTTTGCCGGGAATTCCGCCGAGCCCCTCCTGAATCAACTGTTTAAGAGACCAGCCGGCGCAGTATCCTGTGAGCATTGAAAGATCATGCAGATGAAGGTCAGCGTTTCGGTGTGCGTTTGAAATTTCATCATCGTATATTTCAGAAAGCCAATAGTTGGCAGTTATAGCGCCCGAGTTTGAAAGGATCAGACCACCGACGGAATATGTAACGGTCGAATTTTCTTTGACGCGCCAGTCGGTTACATGGACATAGCTGTTGACAAGCTCTTTGTAGTCCAAAATTGTGGATTTCATATTGCGGATTTTTTCACGCTGTTTGCGATACAGGATGTAGGCCTTCGCAACATCGGCATATCCCGCCTGAACAAGAATTGACTCAACGCTGTCCTGAATATCTTCAACCCCTATAAGGCCGTTTTTTATCTTGCACTCGTAGTCCGCAGTGACTTTGAGAGCCAGCAGGTCGATTATATCGGGCGTATACTGCTTGCCCAGAGCCTCAAATGCCTTTGTTATGGCGACGCAGATTTTTGAAATGTTGAAATCTACTACTTCTCCGTCACGCTTGACTACTTTATACATTGTTTAATAACCTCCTACTTTTTCGCTGAAGTTGAAAATTTGTTTGCAAAAACATATAAACGGCCGAAAGGCCATAAGCAGTGTCAGTGTATATAGTACATCCCTATCTTGTGCTTGTCAATGAAAATATGGCGAAAATAACCACAAAATATTGTGCCGGCTTCTAATTTCGAATTTCAGCTCTGAGCACATATTTTGAGAGGATTTTCTTGAAGCGCTCCATTTCAGCTGCGGAAAAACCGCTGAGGAAGCAGGGAAAACCGGAGTTTTCAAATCCGACAAGAT
>JAAYWX010000200.1 GCA_012516225.1 Clostridiales bacterium | reverse complement strand
TATCCATTCTGCAGGCCGGGGAGGCTATGCAAAAATGATTGAAGACATGGAGAAAGCCGGAATCAAAAACGCAAAGGAGCGCGGAATGTATTTCAGCGAATATATATATGATATGCCGCTGGTGATGGCTGCGGCAGATTTGGTGATTTGCCGCAGCGGTGCTTCAACATTAAGCGAACTTGCCGTGCTGGGCAAACCGGCTATTTTGGTTCCCTCACCCAACGTGACAAACAATCATCAGGAAAAAAATGCAAGGGTACTTGAAAAGGTTGGGGCCGCTGTAGTAATTCCCGAGAGCGAAATAACAGAGGATAAACTGCTCGGGTCGGTGTCGCTGCTCCTGAGCCGCCCTGATACACTTGAGGCAATGTCCGAACAGATGAAAAAAATCGGAGCGGGCAACGCAACGGATAAGATTGCGGACATCATACTTGATCTTGCAAAATAGCGGCGGATAAATTCACTTCGCAAACCAAGCCATACATAACGGAAAAAGTGATCTGCAGAGTTTAAGGCCTGCTGTCACAAATTTGTACTGAAGATAATGAAAATTATCACATTTCACCGTTTCCGCATAGTATGGCATAAAATCCACTGTGCGGAGGGGTAAACATGAGCGTTTGGAAAGTTTCGGGCGGAAATAAGCTCTACGGCGACCTCAGAATACAGGGTTCAAAAAATGCGGTGCTTCCAATTATGGCGGCAGCAATAATTGCAGGCTGCGAAACGGAGCTGATAAACTGCCCGCGGCTGAGCGACGTTGAAGCAGCCATGAGCATACTGCGTCATTTAGGCTGCAAGGCCGAACGCGAAGGTGACACCATTTTTATTGATTCAAGAGAGATGAACAGAACGGATATCCCACATGACCTTATGCGCGAAATGCGGTCGTCGGTTATTTTTCTCGGAGCAATTCTGGCGCGCGCCCATGAGGCGAAACTTTCATATCCGGGCGGCTGTGAACTTGGCCCCCGACCCATTGATTTACATCTTGAAGCTCTGAAATGCCTTGGGGCGGAAATTACCGAACAGGGCGGGGATCTTTACTGCCGTGACGGAGGACTGAAAGGTGCGAGAATAAACCTTTCATTTCCCAGCGTCGGCGCAACGGAAAACGCCATGCTTGCCGCATGCGGGGCGGAGGGTGAAACCGTCATTACAAATGCAGCCAGAGAACCTGAAATAGTTGATTTGCAGGAATTTCTCAGAAGTCTTGGAGCTGACATCAGCGGAGCCGGTACACCTACAATAACAGTTTCGGGATTCTCTCCTCGGAAAAGAGTAGGATACAGGGTTATGACGGATAGGATCGTTTCCGCAACCGCACTGTGCTGCGCCGCTTGCGCGGGAGGAAGCATAACTTTGAAGAGTGTGGTGCCTGCGGATTTTGAAACGGTTACTTCGGCTCTTGAAAGCATGGGATGCGAGATAGAGCGCAGGAAGAACTCAGTCAAAATAACCGTTAACCGGCAACTGCGAGCGCCAAGGCCTATAACAACACGCCCTTATCCGGGATTTCCGACAGATGCACAGCCACTTCTTATGGCCGCGTGTCTTAAGGCTGAGGGGACGACTGTATTTACGGAAAATATTTTTGAAAACCGTTACCGCCATGCCGCCGAATTTTGCAGACTCGGCGCAGATATAAATGTGGTGGGGAGAGTTGCTGTTGTTACGGGCGTCAGCGAGCTTACTGGTGCGCCGGTTTCTGCGACAGATCTGCGCGGAGGCGCTGCGCTTATTGCGGCCGCTCTCGGAGCAACTGGCGAAACAACAGTATATGATACGGGACATATAGCGCGTGGGTATGAAGATTTCGATAAGATGCTGATGAGTCTCGGAGCGGACATAAAATATGAGAACGAACGCCTTGCTTCCGTTGTTTAATAATGACGGAAGCAGGTATTCCGCATACCGCCGATTATAAAGACCGATCTGAGAAGGCATGGGAGGTCCGGATGTCGTCAAAACAAAAGATAAATGCGAAAAAGGACGGGGGCGGAGGATTTTTTTTCAGTACGCTTTCGTTTATAGCGATCTGCGCCGCGCTTGTATTTGGCATGAGCGTGTTTTTCCGTGTGTCAAATATTAAAGTGACCGGCGCTAAACGCTATACTGAAAGCGAGATAATAAGTGCCTCCGGAATAAAAAACGGGGACAACCTTATGTTTGTCAACAGAGCATCGGTGGCGGAAAGAATATATTCAAAACTGCTTTATTTGGGAAATGTAAAAGTTAGCAGAAAACTTCCGAACACCATTGTTATCGAGGTGGAAGAGAGCAATACTTTCGCAGTGGTTGAAACCGACTCGGGACTCTGGCTTATAGACAAAAACTGCAGGCTGATTGAAAAATGCTCCCCGCAGGGAGCGGAAACTCATATAAGGATTTCTGGAGTTGCGGGGGTTAAGCCTCAAAAGGGCGAGATACTTTCTGCGGGCGAGGCGGACAAGCCGAAAATTCAGTATTTGAAAGAAATAATGTCGGCAATAGACAGTTATGGCATGGCGGGAGATATAAGTACTGTGGATGTAAGCAATGCCGCAAACGCGGAATTTCTATATCTGGGTAGATTCAAAGTTAAGCTTGGCGGCAGAGAGAATATCGAATATAAGCTGGAAATGCTTAAAAATGTTGTAAGCAAGCTGGAACCGGAGGAAAAGGGTACAATAGACCTGTCAAAAAGCAAAACGGCTCAGTTCAGTCCCGAATAAGGATATGTTTTCTTATGCAGCGTAGCTGACGAAAAATGTAAAAATAATTTAATGGTTCACATAATATATTTACAAAGAATACTTGACCAATTTCCAAATTCGGTATAAAATAAAGCGGATAGTTAGATTGTTAACCTGGGCTATATAGAAAAGTCCAGATTTATAAAAAATATGGGAGGCTAAGAATATGTCGTTTCAGCTTGAAACCGGTCCCGAAAATGTGGTTACGATAAAGGTTGTCGGCGTTGGCGGCGCAGGAAATAATGTAGTGAACAGGATGGTGAAGGCAGGTACTAAAGGTGTCGAGTTTATCGCCATCAATACGGACAAGCAGGCTCTTGCTGTTTCCAGCGCAACGCAGAAAATACAGATAGGTGAAAAACTTACACACGGTCAGGGCGCAGGCTCTGATCCGGATATCGGAAAGCGTAGTGCAGAAGAAAGCAGAAACAGCATCGCCAAGAGTTTTGAAGACGCGGACATGGTTTTCATCACGGCCGGCATGGGCGGAGGAACAGGAACCGGCGCAGCTCCCATAGTTGCCGATATAGCGCGCGAATCGGGAATACTGACGGTTGGCGTTGTCACAAAGCCTTTCAGCTTTGAGGGCAAACGCAGAATGGATCAGGCCATGCAGGGCATAAACGAGCTTCTCGGCAAGGTGGATTCACTGCTCATTATTCCTAACGACAGGCTCAAATTTGCGACCGACCAGAGGGTGACTTTTGCGAACGCGTTTGAAATAGCTGATGATGTTCTCCATCAGGCGGTTACCAGCATTTCGGATCTTATTAAAAATACTGGATTTATTAACCTTGACTTTGCAGACGTGACCACCATTATGAAAAATGCCGGATTTGCACATATGGGTGTCGGTCATGCGGCCGGCAAAGGCAAGGCTGAAGATGCGGCTCGTATGGCCGTGGCAAGTCCTCTTATGGAAACATCAATCGACGGAGCAAGAGGCGTACTTATCAACATCACTGGCTCCATGGATATGGGCCTCGAAGATGTCGAAGCTGCTGCAAACCTTGTTCAGGCTGCGGCGCATCCCGAAGCAAACATAATATTCGGCGCAACTTTCGACGATACTATGGATGATGAAATCCGCGTTACCGTCATAGCAACCGGATTTGATGACGGTCCGATAAAGAGAGCGGGCGATGTAAAGAAGGAACGCGAACCAGAAAGACCCCACGGACTTTACAGCGCCGCTTCCGAGATGGCGGGCGCGAGCGGACGTGCTCAGGCCCAGCCTGAAGCGCCAAAAAAGGAAGAGGATCCTTTCGACAGCATATTTAAAATATTCAATTCTAAATAAAATTCGGACGATCCGCACATTTCCCTCCGCCTCTGGTGGCGGGGGGAAATGTGTTCATATGGATATAGGTTGAATGGAGGGTGCTTTTTGAGAAGGACTCGGGAAAAAGGACTTTTTTGGGAATGCTCTAAAGAACTGATTGAAATATATCTGAAGAATCATGTTTCGCGTTCCGCTGCGGAATTGTCCTATTTTTTAACACTCTCTTTTTTTCCTATGCTTATCTGTCTGCATGCTATGCTGCTCAAGTTCCTGCCGAACTTAACTGTTATGCTTGATGAATTTAAAAATCTTGTACCGCAGGAATCTCTTAAGGCCATTACAGAATATCTTGAATATGTATCTGCTCATAATAACAAAGCATTGCTGACGGCAGGAATTTTGGGTACGGCGACAACGTCGGCTGCTTCTTTCCGTTCTATACACAGCATTATGGGTGAAATTCAGGGCGTTTCACGCTTTAGGGGAATTTTTACGCTTATTTTTAGTTTTGCGTTTTCGCTGATTTTTCTCGCAGCGTGCTATTTTGCAGCAGTGGTTATGGTTACCGGAAACTGGCTTTTAAGCTATGTTGCAAGTGTTTTTCCGGCGGTTGCAGAGCTTGCGTTTTGGAATTGGTTGCGCTTTCCCCTCATGCTTGTTATTTTCATTTTGATTATATATGGGATATACCGAATTACGGCACCATCTTATATACGGGGAACATTTTTCCCGGGTGCTATAACCGCCGCAGTTGTTCTTGTGCTTGTCAGCGTGCTTTTTTCGTGGTTTATAAGCATGTCTTCAAGATACCCTTTGATATATGGCTCCCTTGCTTCTATAATCATATTTATGCTATGGATGTATGTGTGCGGGCAGATATTGATAATGGGAAACGCACTGAATGTGGTTCTGCGTCGGCATAAGCCCGGCGGGCAGGACACTACAGGCACACGAAAATATGAAAAATAAACATTAGGATGAAGCCGTTGAAGATTCGGCTTCTTTTTTGTGATTTATGGACAATTTTGCCGATGATATGCAGAATTTGGACTTGCAGAGCAAACATAAAATATACAAATAAGCTCATCGGGAGGGCGGTAAAATGCTTTCAAGTGCATTTATGTTATTGGTCAGCAGTGCATTTCTCATGCTGCGTCTGGGTAAAAACTCAGGTTCGTTTCCAAAGCCGCTCAGTGCCCGCGATGAAAAGAAATACCTTGAGCTTTGGGCAAATGGCGATTTGGAAGCACGCAATGTTCTTATAGAGCACAATTTAAGGCTGGTTGCCCATATAGTAAAAAAATACTATACCCAAAGCGCAGACATTGACGATCTCATTTCGATAGGCACCATAGGATTGATAAAAGGCATAACGTCATACAGACCGGACAAAGGGGTAAGGCTTGCCACATACGCAAGCAGATGTATTGAAAATGCTATCCTCTCATAACGGCGTATAAAAATACTCCGCGAACAAGACACAGCTTCAATTTTGTGCGGTACATTGCTTTGAAATATTGCAGGCGGGCGGGAATCAGTTCCCGGCCGCCTGTTTTTTGATATGATTTTGGACGTTTTTTATCAGCTCAATTTTTTGCTCCTTAGGACATGGGAGACGCTGAACAAAAGCCAATATCGCGTGAGCTTGCACATCCGCGGCACGCCGTTCAAGTTCCTGTCTATCTTCGATCGATTCCGGATAATGCACCGTAATTTTAATGGGCATCAGCCTCCGTTCGTACAAAATTTGTCTTTATAAAAATCTATGTGCGGCGGCAAAAAATTAAGACAGGGAAGATCAAGGCAAAAATTTGAGGGTAAATAAAGGTACCTTATAAAGTTAAAATTGGGGACATTCTTTCCTTGATTTTGAACAGGTGCTGTGTTATCGTAAATAGCGGATGGTATTCTGCATCAGAAACTATACCGAAATGACAGCAGGCATAACGATTTATTTAAAGCATCGCAGCTCATATTTTTCAGAAAAATGAGACTCATTATCGCTTCTGTTTTCGAACGGAGGTGGTTGCTATGAAAATCGGTTTTGTTGGCGCGGGTAAGGTCGGTTTTTCCCTTGGAAAATACTTCGGTCTCCACGGAGCGGATATAGGCGGGTATTTCAGCAGAAACCCGGTTTCCGCCCGCAAGGCGGCAGACTTTACAAGCTCAAGGCAGTACGATAGCTTGGGTGAAATTCTAAGCGATAATGACGTTTTATTTCTGACGGTTCCTGACGGAGAAATTCTGCCGGTCTGGAATTCTATTAAAATGTTGCCTTGCGTAAAAAATAAAATAATATGTCATTGCAGCGGCGCGCTGTCGTCGGATATATTTTCGGATGCGGAGGAGCTTTCGGTTTACGGCTTTTCTCTTCATCCGATTTTTGCGTTTTACAGCAAAACGGAATCCTATAAACGGCTTTCCGAAGCCGTTTTTACCGTTGAGGGCAATCCGCAAAAAATCGATGTCCTTGTTTCCCTTGTATCAAAGACGGGCAATATTGTCCGGATAATTGACGGGAAAGATAAAGCAAAATATCATGCGTCAGCGGTTATGGCAAGCAACTTCGTTACTGCGCTTATACATGCATCGGCTGAAATCTTGTGCGAATGCGGCTTCTCCCGGCAGGAAGCCATAGGAGCGCTTCTTCCGCTGATATCAGGAAATCTTTCAAACATAAGGGACGCGGGGACAGTGCAGGCGCTGACCGGTCCTGTCGAACGCAACGATGTCCGAACAGTCAGCCGGCATTTGGACTGCCTCGGCGGCAAAAGAAAAGCGGTTTACCGCGAACTGTCCTCGGTGCTTGTTGATATTGCGAAAACAAAGCATCCGGACAGAAATTATGATGAAATGGAGGAGCTGCTGAAATGAAAAATACAGTGCTTACAATACAGAAGCAGAAAGAAGAGCATGACAAGATAACCATGCTTACCGCATACGACTACTCCATGGCAAAACTGATAGACAGCTCCGGGGTAAACTGCATATTGGTCGGTGATTCGCTGGGGATGGTTATGCTTGGTTATAAGGATACGCTTTCTGTTACAATGGAAGACATGATACACCATACAAGGGCTGTTTCACGCGGGGCGGAAAACGCACTTGTCATTGCGGATATGCCTTTTATGTCATATCAGACGTCCGTATATGATGCGGTATGCAACGCAGGAAGGCTTATTAAGGAAGGTGGAGCGCAGGCTGTAAAGCTTGAAGGCGGAGTTTCCGTAGTTCCTCAGATAAAAGCAATTGTCGATTCATCCATTCCGGTGGCGGCGCATATCGGTCTTACACCTCAGTCCGTAAACGCTTTCGGCGGATTTAAGGTTCAGGGGAAAAGCCTCCGGGATGCCCAGAGACTCTATGACGATGCAAAAGCGGTTGAGGAGGCTGGGGCCTTCTGTGTCGTTTTGGAATGCGTTCCGGCCGAGCTTGCCGAGTTTATTTCAGGCAAGCTGAGAATACCCACCATAGGAATAGGAGCGGGGGCAGGCTGTGACGGACAAGTATTGGTCTATCAGGACATGCTTAAATTGTTTTCTGACTTTAAGCCTAAGTTCGTCAAGCACTTTGCGGACATAGGCCAGAGTATGAAAGAAGCTTTTGCCGCCTACATATCGGAGGTTAAAAACGGGACTTTTCCGGCTCCAGAGCACTGGTTTGAAATGGCGGGAGATGTAATCGGCAAACTTAATTGACGGATAAGGAGAAGCATATGAAAACCGTTTTCGGAATTTCGGAGGCAAGAAGCATAGTAAAGCAATGGAAGAAAGAAGGCGATACTGTAGGGTTTGTGCCTACCATGGGTTTCCTTCATGAAGGGCATGGAAGCTTGATTAAAAAAGCTCGGGAAAACGACAAAGTGGTTGTAAGTATTTTTGTAAATCCGCTGCAATTCGGGGAAAACGAAGATTTCGGGAGATATCCTCGGGATTTTGAGAAAGATTGTCTTTTCTGCGAAACGTACGGGGCGGACCTTGTATTTCATCCGGATGTGTCCGAAATGTATATGCCGGATTTTTGCACTTTTGTGGATATGACCGGACTGACGCAGAATCTATGCGGTGCAAGCCGTCCCGGACATTTCAGGGGCGTTTGTACCGTTGTGGCAAAGCTGTTCAATATAATAAACCCCGACAGGGCGTATTTCGGCGAAAAGGATGCACAGCAGCTTGCGGTGATAAGGCAAATGGTGCAGGATCTGAGCATGGATATAGAGATAGTAGCTTGTCCGATAGTCAGAGAGCCGGACGGACTTGCCAAAAGTTCGAGAAATTCCTATCTGAACGATGAAGAACGTAAAGCGGCCCTTGTTTTAAGCAGAGCGCTGAAATATGCGGAGAATATGGTTAAGGAGGGAACGAAGAACTCCGCGGAGGTCATTTCGGCAATAAAGAGGATAATTGAAAGCGAACCTTTGGCGCATATAGACTATGTTAAAGCGGTAGACGGACTTACAATGAAAGACTTGGAAATAATAGGTCCGCAGACACTGATAGCCGCGGCGGTTTACATAGGCAAAACCCGTCTTATCGACAATTTTACGGTCAAATAGGGGAGGGAATCGAAATGCAGGTGCAGATGCTTAAAGGAAAAATTCACCGCGCGACGGTGAGGCAGGCGGAGCTTGACTATGTCGGAAGCATTACTGTTGACAAGGATTTGCTGGATGCCGCAGGTATTCTTGAATATGAAAAAGTTCAGGTTGTGGATATAAATAACGGAAATCGTTTTGAAACTTATACAATTTCCGGGGAACGGGGTACGGGCATGATATGCCTTAACGGGGCGGCGGCACGCTGCGTTGCGGTTAACGACAAAATAATTATAATGGCTTATGCATTTATGACTCCGGAAGAGGCGGTGGCAAGTAAACCTAAGGTGGTTTTTGTAGATGACAGCAACCGCATAAAGCGTGTGGCAAATGATGAAAAGTACGGAGAAACCGAAAAAACTTCCGTATAGGCTTACAGGATATCAAAATAAAAAGAAGCTGCCGGCTCGAAACCGAACCGGCAGCTTCTTTTTATGATTTGCTTTAGGCAAAGGACAAAAAGCCTACAACGCACAGCTTTTCGGACTCCACACCATTATTCCGACAGTGCTTGTCTGACGCTGAACAAACAGCCCTTCTTCATTCAGGTGCGACAATATGTAGGCCTTCAGCTCAGCCCGTAGATCGGAGCTGATTTCGGTGTAACGGCTGAAATCGCGGCATACTGCATAAAGCGCATCTTCCGGTGACTGTGCAAGCGACCACTCGCAGGGTGCATAAGTAAGCTCGGGGCGCATGCCAAGTCCATAGATTATATTAAAGGCATGGATTATATCGTTCCCGCCAGCTATATGAAGCTCTCTTCCAAAAATTATTTTTTGAAAGTCGGCTCGTGAAGAATGGAAGGATGTTCCGCTGGGCGCGATGTAGCAGCAGACATTACGTGACAAAGTATTCATCTTGACAAGGGAGTCATAGTCGCTTATCCCTGTATTCAGTGAAGACAGAACAATATCAAAAGCACCGGGAAGTTCGCCTTTTCGGACAGTCTGCCAATCCGCAAGAACCGGGATGATGTTTTTAATCCGGCGTGCCGCCGCTTTTTCTGCAAGTACCTTCTGCATACCTGGTGAACTGTCAAGGGCATATACAGTTCCGCACTTTGCGGAAAGAGCCAGAGCGTATGCGCCAGTTCCGCTTCCTATGTCGAGGGCAATTGCATTCGGACCGAAAGCACCGAATTTTTCAAGCCTTTCCATTGCGGCATTTACCCGCCGGAAATCCGCTCCTATACCGAGGTCATAGGATGACGATTTTTCGTCCCAAAAAGAAACTTTTTCGCGATCAGTGCATTTGTCAAGACTGAAATGTTCGCTGCCGCTCATGGCAAGATTCCATTGCGTGCGTGCAAAATCTGCATATTGCTCAAATTTCACAGCTTTGCTCCTCTTATGCAATGTCTACTTCGTACAAATCTGGGCAGAAAGTTACATCCAGATTGAAATTCTGCACACTCTTGTTCATTGCATATATTGTTACATCGTACCAAAGAGGAATGACATATTCATTCTCTTTGACGAGTTTTTGTATTTCGGAGTAATACTTTTGCCGTTCCGCTTTGTTAGGCTCGACGGCCACTTTTTCTATAAGTTCATCAAGGGAGGCATCGTTTATCCCATAGCTGCGGGATTTGTTATTTGAACCTGTGCTTTCAAGATTGCGTGTAAAGAACTAGTTGGGTTCTCCCGCCGATACAGTAAACGGCTGCGGGGCTATGTCATAATCCCCGTTTTTAAGTCTTTCGCTCCAGGCTGCGGCATCCACGGCTTCAATCTGGGCGTTTACCCCGATTTCTTTGAGCTGGGCCTGAACCATAGCTGCAACGTCTTGATAAGGCCAGCGTCCGAGGAGAGCGGAGTTCAGCAATATCACGCAGGAAACTTCACTTGTTCCGACGGCGTTTTCTTTAAGCTCCTTAGCTTTGGCGGGGTCGAAAGTGTATCCGCAGTCCGTTATCCAGTCGGTATTGGCGGAGCTTACAACGCTTTTTGCCGGCTCACCGTAGCCGAGGAGAAGATTTTTTACCACAGATTCGCGGTCTATGCACAGACTCAGCGCTTTTCTCATATTTGCATCGCTGAACAGCTTGCCCTTGTTTGTGTTCATGAAATAGTAGTGCACGGTGCTGACAAGGCGCTTTTTCATTACAAGGTTTTTGTCGGCAAGCACTGTTTCAG